>DATNKY010000240.1:0-4805 GCA_035603155.1 Solirubrobacteraceae bacterium | reverse complement strand
AAGCCGTTACTACTCGATCAATCAGGGCACGTACCAGCTCCCCGACGGACGCCTCGCGGCGTACGTGCTGCGGCGCTTTCTCCCGCCGCAGAGGAGCATGCAGGCGATCGCGCAGGTCACCGTCGCGCCCGCCGAGCGGATCGACGTGTTCGCCGCGCGCACGCTCGGTGACGCCGAGCATTTCTGGCTCATCGCCGACGCCAACGCGGCCACGGACCCGGAGACGCTGCTCGTCGCGGGCCAGCCCCTGACCGTCCCGATGCCCACGCCATGAGCCTGCTCGGTGTACATCTGACGCTGCTGATCGGGCCGACGGTCCCGATCCCGGCGCCGCTGCCGCTGACCGAGGCGCTCAACGAGGTCAAGGTGACGCAGTCGGACTCCGGCCGCTCGGGGTTTGAGATCACGTTCACGGCCGGGCGCGGCGGGATCACAGGCATCGTCGACTACCCACTGCTGTCACTGCCACTGCTGGAGCCGTTCAACCGCGTGATCCTGCTCGTCACCTTCGGTGTCATCCCACAGGTACTGATGGACGGGGTCATCACCCGGCGCGAGGTGTCACCGGGCAACGAACCGGGGCAGGGACGGATCACGATCACCGGCGAGGACGTGTCAGTGATGATGGACCTACACGAGAAGTCACAGCAGTACCCGGCGATGGACGAGACGCTGATCTCCGACCTGATCCTGGTCCAGTACGCGCAGTACGGACTGATCCCGGAGGTGATCCCGCCGATCGCGCTCGACCTGCCGCTCCCGGTCGAACGGATCCCGGTCCAGCAGGGCACCGATCTCGACTACCTCAACAAGATGGCGGCCCGCTTCGGGTACGTGTTCTACATCATCCCCGGGCCGCTGCCCGGTACCAACACCGCCTACTGGGGACCGAAGGTCCGTCCCGGCGTCCCACAGTCGGCGATCACGATCAACATGGGCGCCGAGACCAACGCGACGATCGGCGCTTTCCAGACCAACGGGCTCGGACCGCAGACCGTCGGCGGACTGGTCCAGGACCGCGACACGGGCGTGACCGTCCCGGTGCAGACGTTCGCGTCCACCGAGGTGCCGCTGTCGCTGATGCCGGTCGGGCTGGTCAACATCCTCAACACGCGCAGCTCGCAGTTCCGCGAATCCGGGGTCAACGTCGAGGAGGCGTTCGGGCGTGCACAGGGCACCACCGACGCCACCGCGCACGCCGTCAGCGTCGACGGCGAGCTCGACGCCGCGACGTACGGCAGCATCTTGCAGCCGCGCGGGCTCGTAGGGCTGCGCGGTGCCGGCTTTCTGCACGACGGCCTCTGGTACGTCAAGAAGGTCAGCCACCACATCAAGATCGGTACCTACACGCAGTCGTTCACGCTCACCCGTGACGGCCACGGCTCGACCGTCCCGGCGGTGATCCCGTGAGCTTCTACGGCAAGTACCGCGGCCGGGTGGTGAACAACGTCGATCCGCTGCTGCTCGGCCGCGTGCAGGTGACGTGCCCGGCCGTGCTCGGCGAGGGAACCCTCTGCTGGGCGATGCCGTGCGCGGCCTTCTCGGGGATCGCCGAGGGGCTGTTCGCGGTCCCGTCGTCCGGCGCCAATGTGTGGGTCGAGTTCGAGGGCGGCAACTCCGACATCCCGATCTACAGCGGCGGCTTCTGGGACGTAGGCGAGAGCCCGGCGATCCCGCCGGGGCCGACCACGACGGTGCTCGCGCGGCTCGGGGTCAGCATCACGATCAACACACTCCCGGGCGCGGGCGGGTTGACGATCCTCGTCGGGCCGCCGGTCGTCGAGACGCCCATGACGCTGATGTTCAACGCCGCCGGGATCACGCTCACCAACGGCGCCTCGAGCATCTCGCTCACGCCGGCCGCGGTCACGATCAACGAGGGCGCACTGGAGATCATCTGATGCCCGGTCCCCTGATCCAGCTAGGCGCAACGATCATGTGCCCGCACGGCGGCCAGGTCACCGACGTGCCGACAAACTCCCGTGTGCTCGCGAGCGGCATGCCGGTGGCGACCGCCGCAGACACGTTCCTCGTCGCCGGTTGCGCGTTTCAACTGCCGCCGCCGACGCCGTCGCCGTGCCTGACGGTGCAGTGGCTGACCCCGGCAGTGCGGGTGATGGTCAACGGAACGCCGGCGCTGCTGCAGACGAGCACGGGGCTGTGTCAGAACCCCTCGCAGGTGCCGCAGGGTCCGCCGGTGGTCGCCGCGACGCAGGTCCGGGTGATCGGGACATGATCGAGATCGCGTTCCCGTTCCGCGTCGGCAGCCATGGCCGGACCGCGACCTCCGATCCGCTGACGCACGTCTCGGAGCTGATCGAGGCGCTGTTGTTCACCTCGCCGGGCGAGCGCGTCAACCGTCCGAACTTCGGCGGCGGCGTGATGCAGATGCTGTTCGAGCCCGCGCGCCCCGAGCTCGCGACCGCGTCGCAGATGCTCGTCCAGGGGATGTTGCAGCAGTGGCTCGGTGACCTGATCACCGTCCAACAGCTCGAGTTCGACACGACGGCCGAAGGGTCGGTCTCGGTGACCGTCCAGTACGTCGTCAAGGCGACGCAGCAGACGCAGACGGACGTCTTCCTGCAACCGGGCACATGATCGCCAGCCAGCTCAATTGCCCCAGTGACGCGCGCCTCGCGCAACTGCGCGCGCTCGCCAACCCCGCTCACAACGCGATCGACTACCTCGAGGTGCTGCCGGGCCAGCGGCTGCTGGCGATTCACTGCATCGCGGAGCTCGGCCCGCTCACCGACCCGTCGACGCCGGCGCTGAGCGCCGACAACGTCGTCATCGGAGGCGGCGTCCGCGTGAGCGCGATCAAGGTCCTCGGCGCGTGGCGCGGTGATCAGGTCCCGACCAGCGTCATGGACGGGTCACTCGGGCCCGATGCGACCCAGATCCTGCTCGTGCAGACCGACTCGAGCGGCGACTTCTCGACCTACAGGCTGATGATCGTCGACTCGGCGTCAGACCCGGCGCTCGCGCCGCGAGCCGAGTTCGATCCGCTGCTGGCCGCGATCGACTTCTCGTTCAAGGTCGACTGCCCGAGCGACTTTGACTGCGCCAGGACACCCGCGTGTCCGCCCGTGCGAGCTCTGCCGCAGGTCGATATCGACTACCTGAGCAAGGACTACCAGAGCTTCTACCAGCTGCTGATCAACCGGCTGGCGACGACGATGCCCGAGTGGCAGGAGCGCAACGGCGCCGACGTCGGCGTCACGCTGGTGGAGCTGTTCAGCTACGTCGGCGATCAGCTCTCGTATTACCAGGACGCGGTCGCGACCGAGGCCTACCTGGGGACCGCGCGGCAGCGGGTCTCGGTCCGGCGCCACGCCCGCCTGCTCGACTACCTGATGCACGACGGCATCAACGCGCGCGCATTCGTGTGCATGCTCCCGACGACCGTCGCCGACGGGGCAACCGTCCCCGCCAACACCGCGATCACCGAGCGCGACGCGCAGCTGGGCCCCGGCGATCACCCGCTCGAGCAGGCAGTCGCGCTCGGGGCGGTCGTGTTTCAGACGATGCACGACGTAGTCGTCCATGCATCGCAGAACGAGATCGAGTTCTACACGTGGGGCGATCCAGCGTGCTGCCTGCCGGCCGGGGCAACCACCGCGACGCTGGTCGGCACGGCCGCCGAGCTCGCCTTGCAATGTGGCGACGTGTTGATCTTCCAGGAGCGGCTCGGACCCGAGTCCGGTCTGCCCGGCGACGCCAGGATCGAACAACGGTGCGCGGTGCGGCTGGTCGCCGACCCGGTCGACGCGACCGACCCGCTACCGCAGCTGCTGGGCCAGGCGCAGGCCCCGACGGCGGTCGTGAACGTCACCTGGCACGCCGACGACGCGCTTGCATTCCCGCTCTGCCTGCACGCCTTCAACGGCACGATCGCCAGTTACGCGCGCGGGAACGTCGTGCTCGCCGACCACGGCCTGACGGTCGACGACGGGCCGATCGCGGCGACGTCGACGTTTTCGCCGACGCTCGCGCGCCCCGGCGTCACACAGGCGGCGCCGTACACCGACGCGCTCGCCCGGGCGCGCGCCGGTGCGGCACAGCCGCCGCTGTCAGCCGGTGCGGTGCTCGTGACCGACGTCCGGACCGCGCTGCCGTCGATCGCCGTGAACGGCGAAGGGGTGAGCTGGACCCCCGCCCGAGACCTCCTCGAGAGCGGCCCGTTCGACGCCCAGTTCGTCGCCGAGGTCGACGACGACGACTTCGTGACGCTGCGCTTCGGTGACGGGACGCTCGGGCGCACGCCGCGCCCGGGCGAGCAGTATCAGGCCGGGTACCGGATCGGCAACGGCACCGCCGGCAACGTCGGGCCCGACACGCTGACGGCCGTGATCGGCGTCAACGGCGTCGCGACCGCCGACAACCCGATCGCGGCGGCGGGCGGCACCGCGCCCGAGGAGACCGGGCAGGTGCAGCTGGATGCCCCGGTCGCGTTCCGCACCCAACAGCGGGCCGTGACCGAGGCCGACTACGTGGCGGTCTGCAAGCAGTTCCCCGGGGTTCAGAACGCTGCCGCGACGCGGCGTTTCACCGGCAGCTGGTACACGATGTTCCTGACCATCGAGCGAACCGGCGGACTCGACGTCGACCCCGAGTTCGAAGCGGGCCTGCTCGCGTTCCTCGACAGCTATCGGCTCGCCGGCGGCGACGTCGAGATCGAGTCACCCCAGCGGGTCCCGTTGCTGATCGAGCTGCGGGTCTGCGTCGCCGACGGGTACGTCGCTGGAGACGTCGAGAGTGACCTGCTCGATCTCTTCTCCGACGGCGTCCGCGCCGACGGCACCCCC
>DATNKY010000649.1:0-3479 GCA_035603155.1 Solirubrobacteraceae bacterium | reverse complement strand
CGAACCAGGAGATGTGGACGACCGGACGATCGGGCGCGAGTGGCTCCAATCCGGCGAGCCGCCACTCGGCGCGGTGGTCGGCCGTCCATCCGCCTGGTCGGGTGATGTCGTAGTCCTCCTTCCAGGCCCAGCCCTCCCGGGACCACCACTCACGCCGTTCGTAACCACCTCCCTCCACAAATGTCAGGTAGGTCGCGTTCGTGATCGGGGTCCGCCCGATCAGGTAGCCGCGCACGTCGGTCCGATGCAGGGGGCGCTCGTTGTCGTAAGCGAAGCCGTCGGGGCCCGCGCCGAGCATGCATTCGCCGGCCGGGATCTCGACCAGATCCAGGCCGCCCTGGGACCGGTACCAGCGCGGCGCAGGTGGCGGCGAGCTGCCGTTGGAGAACTCGTAGCTCTCGAGCTCAGCGAGCTGCAGCGTCTGCACCATCGTCTCGTTGTGCTGCTGCTCGTGGCGAACGATCAGCTCGTGGACCATGCCGTCGCCGACGCCGCGGTCCGCGGTCACCTCGAGCGTGCGTTCGCGGACCTCGCCCAGGTAGTCGCGAGCCTGCGCCGGACGCAGAAACTCGAGCTCGCCGCGACCGGCGCGCGGAGTCTCGAACGCGTCATAGACGTCGGCGAGATCCTCGCGCAGCAGCGGCCTGCCGCCGAAGCGGTGAGCGATCCAGAGGTCCTCGAACGCTGCGATGTGGCCGAGATCCCAGACGAGTGGGCTCATCAGGCGCGAGTGGACGCGCTCGAGATCGTCGTCGGAAACCGACGCGACCAGCGCGAGCGTGCGCTCGCGCGCTTCGCACAGTGCCTCGATGGCCTGCGTCTCGGTCAGCCCCACCGCGGTCTGCAGGCCGTCCATTACGACAATTGTGGCATCCAGCGTTCGCGGCCAAACATCACTTCGACAGCGAGTAACGCAGGAACAGCGTCCCGTCTCGTTCGAGCACGCTCTCGAGTCCCATCGCCGCGGGATCCGGCAGCTCCGGACCGGTCGTTATCGACCTTTCGTTGCCGCCGCCGGCGAGCTTGGGCGCGACCGTCAAGAACAGCTGATCGAACGCGCCCTCCCGCGCAAGCGCGCCGAATACGCGCGGGCCGCCCTCGCACAGCAGCGCGCGGACGTCGTGCATTGATCGCAGGTTCGAGAGCACCGCGGCGAACGAAATCTGATCCGGGTCCATCAAGACGACCTCGACCTGCGCCTGGGCGGCGCTCGTGTCGACCTCGGCGCACGTGAACACAACGATCCGGGCCTCGGGCTCGGCGAACAGCGGGATCTCGGTCGGCAGCGCTCCGGTCCTTGTGACGGTGCACGCCAGCGGCTCCGGTGGCAGGCCACGCCGGCGGCGGCGCGCTCGGATCTCCGGGTCGCGGATCATCCGGCCGTAACGCTCGGCCGCGAGCGTTCCGGTGCCGACGAGCACGGCGTCGACGTCGTTTCGCAGGGCGCGGAACAGGGCCTTGTCACCGTCGTCGCCGAGCGGGCCGGAGCGCCCATGGAGGGTCGCCCGTCCGTCGACGCTCGAGACGAAGTTGACGATCGTGAACGGGCGTTGGGCCGCCGCGCGGTCGGCGAGCCGCAGATCCGCGACGTAGCGATCGACCTCCACCTCGCGCCTCTGCGGCCACAGCTCCGTGAACAGCACGCCCGCAAGTGTCTCTGAAAAGACGCGATTGAGCGTCGCCCCCACCGCTGTCGTGGCCGCGTGGGAGCCCACGGCGGTGACCGCACTGGTAGCGTTGACATTCATCGTGGCCCGGGGAGTGCTGTGAGCGTTTCGCAAAGTGCCAGGCCGGATCGCAACCTCGCGCTTGAGCTCGTGCGCGTCACCGAGGCTGCCGCGATGGCCGCCGCGCGGATGGTCGGCCGCGGCGACAAGGAGGGCGCCGACCAGGCGGCGGTCGACGCGATGCGGTATGTGCTCGATTCGGTCTCGATGGACGGGATCGTGGTGATCGGCGAGGGGGAGAAGGACGAGGCGCCGATGCTGTTCAACGGCGAGCAGATCGGCGACGGCACTCCGCCGCAGGTCGACATCGCCGTCGACCCGCTCGAGGGCACCAGGCTGACCGCGCTTGGGATGCCGAGCGCGCTCGCGGTGATCGCGCTCGCCGAGCGCGGCTCGATGTTCGACCCGGGGCCGTGCGTGTACATGGAGAAGATCGCCGGCGGCCCAGAGATCGTCGACCTGCTCGACCTCGACCGCCCGCTCGCCGACACCCTCGCGCTGATTGCCGAGCGCAAGCACCGAGACATCCGCGACGTGATGGTCGTGATGCTCGACCGAGAGCGCCACGCGGACGCGATCCGCCAGGTCCGTGAGGCGGGCGGGCGCGTGCGGCTGATCACCGACGGCGACGTCTCGGCCTCGTTGCTCGCGGTCAACGAGGACTCGCCCGTCGATCTGCTGTGGGGGATCGGCGGCACTCCCGAGGGCGTGATCTCCGCCGCGGCGATCAAGTGCATCGGCGGCCAGCTGCTCGGGCGGCTGTGGCCACGTGACGACTCCGAACGCGCCGCCGCGATCGGGGCCGGCTACGACCTGCAGCGGATACTCACCTGCGATGACCTGGTAGCCGGCGAGGACGCGTTCTTCTCGGCCACCGGGGTGACCGACGGCGACGTCCTGCAGGGCGTGCGCTACCACGGAGACCGCGGCGCCAGCACCGAGTCGCTGGTGATGCGCTCGCGCTCGGGGACCGTGAGGCGGATCTTCGCCCGTCACGACCGCGCCAAGATGCGCGCGATCGGAATCAGCCGCTACGACTGAGGCCGGCCGGCGGCCGGCTACGGCCCGTGTTGGAGCGCGCCGACCTTCGACTTCGCCAGGTCGAGCTTCGCGAGCGAGCGCAGGAACGCGTGCGTGACCAGCACGTGCACCACTGACTGGGTCATCTCGTACACCGGCGTGCTCAAGCGGGCCGCGATCGACGGGTAGAAGTTGGCGACCTCGACCTCGATCAGCAGCTTCGCGCGGCCGTCGGGATCGTTGGGCTGGCGACGGACGTCGAGCGCCAGGAAGCCGCAGCTGCGACCGCTGCGCGTGACCAGCAGGCCGTCGCGGATCCTCCACTTGACCGCGCGATGGCCCTCCTCGATCGTGTACTGCGGCTTTTCGAAGCGGAGCAGCGTGAACGGTTTCGCGAGCAGCACCACCGAGCGGCTGTCAGCCGAGTAGGCGATGCGAATCAACCCGAGTGTGACGCGCGACAGAAAGCGCCAGTAGGTACGCGCGAGGTTCTCGAGTTGGGCGTCGGACCAGATCCGTTCGAGATCGGCGGGCGCCATCGTCAGATGCGCGGACTGCACCGAGCGAACGGCTCCATCGCGGGCGATCACGGTCGATTTGGCCGGCGAAACGATCACCGCACGGGCCGGGAGTCGCCTGAAGGCCCGGCGCAGCAGGGCCGCCAACGCCGACAGCGCTAGCCCGAAGATCACGAGCGGCGCGAACATTGGGCGGGATTGTGACTTGCGGCGC
>DATNKY010000229.1:0-13654 GCA_035603155.1 Solirubrobacteraceae bacterium | reverse complement strand
CTCGAGCCGGTCACCGATCGTGATGATCGTGCGCGGGCCGTTGACCTCGAGCATCGTCACCACGCGCCGGGTCGGCTGCTCGCGCCAGGCGGCGTGGACGGTGACGCCACGCTGCGCGAGCTCGGCGGCGGCGCTCTCGCCGTTGGAGTCGCGACCGAGGGCGCAGAAGAAGTCGACTTCGGCGCCCAGCTCGGCCAGCACAGCGGCCGCCACCACGCCGCCCCCACCGGCGTGGGTGAAGGCGTCGAGCGCGTGACTTACTGCCCCGCGAGCCGGATACCCCGGCACGCGTACGAACTCGACGAACTCCACGTGGCCCACCACTGCCACCCTCGTCATGTGGCTGCGCCCCTGGTCACGCGGTCAGGCTATCGGGACTTCAGCTCACGCGCTCGGTTGCCCAGATCCCCGAGGTGGGGGAGCGCCGTGCGGCGGACCTGCGTGTGCGACCAGAAGCTTCGCGCAGGACTTGCTCGCCGCCTGGAACTTCGGGTTGGACTGAATGTTCGACGGAAACACCGGCCCTTTGCCCGAGAAGTTCGGCTTCGGTAGGTCGTAGCCATGCCGGCGAACGCAGGTCACGAACTTCGTGACCGCGGTGTGGCGGGCCGCCCCGCGGAATGCGGAGCGGCCGTGCGGGAAGTCGCTCGCGCAGGCCTTGAAGGCTGTCTGCAGCTTCGGGTCAGAGCCGGCATGACCACCGAAGCTGCCACCGCCGCCGAATCCGCCGCGCGGTGGACCGCCGCTGCCGCTCTGTCCGCTGCCGCCGGATCCACTGCCGCCGGACCCAGTGCCGCTCTGTCCAGCGCCGGGCGTGAACCGGTGGCGGAAGCCGCCGCCGGGTCGTGACGGCAACGTGACGCCGTGCTGTTTGAGGCAAGCCACCAGCTTTGCGCGGTCGGCCGCGAATCGACTCGTCCCGGTGCTGGCGACGGCTCGCGCGGACGAGCTCGAGGCGCTGCTCCCGCAT
Organism: Solirubrobacteraceae bacterium; assembly: GCA_035603155.1. Classification (GTDB taxonomy): domain Bacteria; phylum Actinomycetota; class Thermoleophilia; order Solirubrobacterales; family Solirubrobacteraceae; genus Palsa-465. The sequence continues at coordinate 12,684 of DATNKY010000229.1, read as the reverse complement.
GCGGCCAGCAGGCCGGATACCGCGAGGCACGCAACGAGCGCGCCCACCTTCCTGTTGAAGTTCATCAAAACGAGTTCCTTTCTGGTTTCAGTGGCGCGCTCAGCCGCCGGATCCGCCCGATGAGAACAACGAGCCGACGGCCGAGCCGGCGCTGGCGCCCGAGGCTCCGCCGCCACCGTTCGACGATGTGCCGGCTCCGCTCGCACCCGAACCTCCGCCGGACGAGCCCGAGCCACCGGACGCGCCCGAGCCGCCGGACGCGCCCGAGCCGCCCGCGCCACCCCGCGCGCCGGCACCCGAGTCGCTGACCGAGGACGCGGTCATCGTGCCCTTGGGGTTCGTGAGCCCGCGGATCACGACCGTGTCTCCGGGGTGCAGCGCCGAGCGCTTGACGGTCAGGCTCTTCGAAATCTGAGTCGCCGAGGAGAGCTTGACCTTGACGACGTTGCCGCCCGCCGTGGTCACGTACAGCGACTTCCCGTCGACGCTGCTGATCGTCCCGAAGGATGCGTCGCCCGCTGCTGCGCCCCCGAACCCGCCGCCCGCACCGCGGCCCGCGGCGATCGCTGTGGCGAGCGACGATCCGCCCGAGGCGGAGCCGGCCGTCTGACCCTTCTCCACGCGGATGCCGGCATAGAACCCCGCCGCACACGCGATCGCGGCAATCAGCGCGGCGCTGCGCTTGTTGAAGAACTGCCGGCGCGGACGTCGCGGCAGCCGTTCGTCGTGCTGCTGGGCCTCGGACGGCTCCCACTCCTCGTCGCGCTGCTCATAGGGGATCGCGTTCATCGTTTCTGCACTGCTCCTGGTGGATGGGAAGGCGCGCCGTCTCATTCGAACCGCAGCGCCTCGATCGGCTTCAGCGACGCGGCGCGGCCGGCCGGATAGGTTCCGAAGAAGAGGCCCGTCAGCACGGCGGCCCCGAAGGCGAGGCAGACCGAATAGGGGGCGATCACCGGATGTACGCCGGCGATCGTGAATTGGCTGCCGATCAGACCGGCGATCACCCCGGCGATCCCGCCGAACAGCGACACGAGCACCGCCTCGACGAGGAACTGGATCAGGATGTCGCTGCGGCGCGCGCCGACGGCCTTGCGGATTCCGATCTCGCGAGTCCGCTCGGTGACCGACACCAGCATGATGTTCATGACGCCGATCCCGCCGACGAGCAGCGAGATCGCTGCCACCTCCCCAAGCAGCGTCGTGAACACGCTGCTCGTCGAGCTCGATGCCTGCAGGATCGAGCCCTGATTGATGACGCTGAAGTTGGCGGTCGTCGAGTCGGCCGACGGCGGATCGATCCGATTGAGAATGTCGGTGACCTCGGTCTGGGCGGCGTTGAGCTGCTCGCGAGATTTCGCCTGCACGGTGATCGAGTCGATCGAGCCGTAGCCGGTCAGGGTGTCCTGTACAGCGGTGAGTGGAGCGAAGGCGACGTCGTCCTGGTCGGTGGTTCCGTTGGATCCCTTCGAGTTCGTCACGCCGATGACCTGGAAGTTGGTCCCGTTGACGGCGATCGTCTGACCGATCGGGTCCTGTCCGGCGAACAGCTCACTGACTACGGTCGGGCCGATCACCAGCACCCGGGCATGCGCGTGTTCCTCCGTATTCGTGAACCACGAGCCGCCGGCGAGCGAGTAGTCATGCGCGGTCGCGTAACTCGGGGTCGTCCCGACAAACGTCGACGGGGAATAGGTCGTGGCCCCCGAGGTCAGCGTGACGCCGTTGGCGTTGACGACCGGGGCGACGTCCTTCACGTCGGGCGCCGTGAACCGGTTGCCCAGCGCGTTCGCGTCGGCCGGCGTGAGCGAATTCGAAACGGTCGGGCCGCCGCGCAGACCCCCGAGCGTCGGCGTCGCCGTCACGAGCAGCACGTTGCTGCCGAGTGCATCGATCTGCTTCTGGACGGACGTCGACGATCCGGTCCCGACCGCGACCAGCACGATCACCGACCCGACGCCGATCGTCAGCCCCAGGATCGTCAACCCGGAGCGCAGCTTGTTCGCGGCGAGGCCTGCGAATGCAACCCTGAGCGTCTCGGTCATCGCGCCTGCTCGGCGGACGCGAGCCGTACGGGCGCGGTCATGTCGCCGGCTCCGCGAGCGCGCGGCGCTGATCGGAGACGACCTCGCCGTCGCTGAGGCGAACGATCCGGCCGGCGTGGTCCGCGACCTCGCGCTCGTGCGTGATCAGGATGATCGTCCGGCCCTCGTCGCTGAGGCGCTCGAAGATCGACAGCACCTCCCTGGTCGATGTCGTGTCGAGATTGCCCGTGGGCTCGTCGGCGAGGATCAGCGCTGGGTTGGTCACCAGCGCGCGGGCGATCGCCACACGTTGCTGCTGGCCGCCAGACAGCTCTGACGGGAGATGGTCGACGCGGTCGGTGAGCCCCACCTGCCGCATCGCCCACAGCGCTCGCTCGCGGCGCTGCGAGCGGCGGAGCCCCGCGTAGGAGAGCGGCAGCTCGACGTTGGACAGCGCTCGCGTTCGCGGGATCAGGTTGAAGCTCTGGAATACGAAGCCGATCTCGCGGTTGCGCAGATCCGCGAGGTCGTCCTCGTCGGCGCTTTTGACATCGAGACCGTTGAGTCGGTAGACGCCGGTCGTGGGCGTGTCGAGGCAGCCGAGGATGTTCATCAGCGTGCTCTTGCCGCTCCCCGACATGCCCATGATCGCGACGTACTCGCCGCGCTTCACCTGGAACGTGATCCCGCGCAGCGCGTGCACCGCGAAAGTTCCCATCAGGTACGTCTTACGGACATCCTCGAGGTCGATCATCGGCCGGGTCATCCGCCGCCACCGCCGAAGCCTCCGCCTGCAAACCCGCCGCCCGAGGCGCCACCACCGCCGAATCCGCCGCCGCCGAACCGCGCGCGCAGTCCGGCGAACCCCCCGACCGATGATGAGCTCGCCGCGGGCGCTGTGAGCGAAGGCAGCACGGTCGTCACCACCACCTGCTGGCCGGCGTGCAGGCCGCTGACGATCTGCGTGCGCGAGTCGCCCTTGATCCCGACGACGACCTGCGTGGAGACGGCCCTGCCCGCTCTGAGCAGGTCAACGGTGGCGAGCGAGCCATCGCCGGTCACCGCGCTGCTGGGCAGCGTCACGCCCTGGGCCTGGCTGGTGATCACGGCCGCCGACGCGCTCATGCCCGGCCTGACGCTCGCGTTGTGCTGATCGAGTGTCAGCGTCGCGTCGTAGCTGACGACCCCGTCGTCGTCGGTACCGAGCGTCGAGATCGAGCTGACATGGGCGGCCAGCTCGACGCCGGTCAGTGCATCGAGCGTGACCGTCGCGGGCTGGCCGACCTTGACCTTGGTGATGTCCGATTCGCTGAACGCGACCGTCATCGTCAGCTGGTGGGTATCGACGATCTCGGCGAAGCCGGAACTGCTCGAACTCGACGATGAAGCGGTACCCGAGGAGCTCAGACTGCCGGCGGCGCTAGAAGAGGCGCCCGACCCGCCGGTGCCAGACGCCGCTGCGCCGGAGCCGCTCGCGCCGGACCCCGTCGCGGTCGAGGTCGAGCTCCCGGCGGCCGAGACCTCGTCGCCGGGGCTGGTGCTCGCGAGCGACACGACCGTTCCGCCCGCCGGTGCGTAGAGCTTGGTCTCCGCGAGCGCGTTCTGCGCGCTGCGCAGGTTCAATTCGGCGCTGTCGACCGCCGCCTGCGCCGAGGCGATCGCCGCCGGTGAGGGGGTGGTGCTGTCCTGGGTCGTCGACGTCGATTCCCTCGACGCTCGCGATGAGCCGGCCGAACCGTGCGACGCGTCACCGGAGGTGCTGCCGTGCCCCGGTTGGGTCTGAGCGCTCGGAGCGGTTCGCGTCTTGCTGCCCGTGCTCGGGGTGGTGGTCGCCGGCGGCGTGGACGTAGTCGTGGTGGCGGTCTCGGTACCGGTATCCGTCTCGGTCTGCTCGGAGACGAACTCGGTGCCGGGTGCCTCGACGCTCGTGCGCGCCTCGCCACCCGATCCCGAGCCCGAGCCCAAGCCCGAGCTCGAGCCCGACGCGTCCGAGGAGCCCGACGACGACCCATCCTCGGCCGCGGTCAGCTCGTCCTGGGCGGCATCGAGGCTCAGCTGTGCCTGGTTGACGGCCAGCTGCGCCGACGTGGGGTCGAGCGTCGCGAGCAGCTGGCCCTGATGCACGTGCTGACCGACGCTGACGAACACGTCGGCCAGGGTGCCGCTCGTCTTGAAGTTCGCGAACACCTCGGTGCCCGGCTCGACGTTCCCCGAGCCCGTGACGGTCGACTGCACGACGCCCTTCTCGGCGGTGATGAGCTCGCGCGAGGTCCGCGCCGAGCTCGACGGCGGGCCGAGCTCGAGCACGGCTGCGACGACGATCGCGACGGCGACGGCCGCCAGCACGACCAGATGCCACGGACCCCGCTGGGGCGGGCTCATCTCGTCGTCGGGCCGGCGGTCGTCATCGACTGTTGAATGTGCGAGACGGCGATAAGAGTCCGGCTTGAGAACCCTGAGACTTCGCTGAGACCGCCGTCGCCAGGGGACCCCGTCGGTCGGGCTGCGGGACCTGCTCGGACTCCACCGCGAGCGGCAGCGTGACGCGGAACAGCGCGCCGCCGCCGGCCGCGTTTTCGGCCTCCACGCGGCCGCCATGTGCGACGACGATCGCGCGGACGATCGCGAGCCCGAGGCCGGCGCCGCCCGGTCCACGACTGCGCCCGCCCTCGGCGCGCCAGAAGCGCTCGAACACCTTGTCCGCCGCGTCCGAAGGCAGGCCCCGGCCGTGATCGCGAACCTCGAGTATCGCGACGCCCGCCCGGGTCGCGATCGTCACCTCGATCGGGGAGTCGGACGGCGTATGGATGACGGCGTTGCGGAGCAGGTTCGCGACCAGCTGCCGGAGCCGGTCCGGATCGCCCATGACGACCGCGCGCTCGGCCGTGAACGAGATCTCGCGGTCGGGTGTTACCACGCCGGCATCGTCGGCCGCATGCTGCGCGAGCTCGCGGAGATCGACGGGGAGCCGTCTCCCCTGCGGGATCTGGTCCAGTTGCGCGAGCAGCAGCAGGTCCTCGACCAACACCCCCATCCGGGTCGCCTCGGCCTCGATCCGGCTCATCGCCCGCTCGAGGGTCACCGGGTCGTCGGCCGCGCCGAGCCGGAACAGCTCGGCATAGCCGCGAATCGAGGACAGGGGGGTGCGCAGCTCGTGCGAGGCGTCGGCGATGAAATGACGTAGGCGCTCCTCGCTCTCGCTGCGGTCCTGGAAGGCCCGCTCGATCTGGGAGAGCATCTCGTTGAGCGATCGTCCGAGTCGGCCGACCTCCGTCTTGGAATCCGACGGGGTGACGCGGCGCGACAGGTCACCGCCCGCGATCTCGCTGGCGACACGGCCGATCCGCTCCAGCGGGCGCAGCCCGACGCGGATCACAAACCACCCGAGCAGGACCAGGGCGAGGATCACGCTCGCGCCGACCAGCACTTCGACGAGCACGAGCCGGTGCAGCGTGTCCTGCGCCTCTCGCAGCGGCACCGCGACGACCGCCGTGTCGGCGCCGACCTTGAATGCGACAGCGCGGTACGCGGTGCCGCTGTGCGCACCCGACTGGACCGTGAACAGGTGTGGTTTGCCGAACCGCTGCGAGACCGGCAGCGAGGCGGGCAGCGACGGGCTCGCGCCCGCGGCCGCGCCGTAACTGAACGTACGGCTACGGAGGACCGTGCCGTCCGCGCTTCGCAGCTCGCCGAAGGTTCCGGGCGGAAGGATGTCGAGCGCCCGGTGGCCCGAGAACCGGCGGTCCAGCGGCCCGGGCGGCGGCCGGTTGGGAAATGCCGGCGGCCGGAAGTTGGCGGATGCGTCCGGCGGGCGCAACTGGACGATGCGAAGCTGCGCCGAGATCGCGACGGTCGCGGACAGCACCTGTTGGTCGACGCGGGTCAGCAGGAACGAGCGCTGCTCCTCGTAGGTCACGAGCGCGGCGACGGTCAGGCCTGCGGCGACGAGTGCCACCATCCCCGCGAGCAATCTGGCCCGTAGCGACATGCCTACTCGCGCGGTAGCCGCAGCGCGTAACCGACGCCGCGCACGGTATGCAGCAGAGGCGGTCCATCGGAGTCGATCTTCTTGCGCAGGTAGCTGATGTAGGTCTCGAGCACCCGTGCGTCGCCGCCGAAGTCGTAGCTCCAGACGTGATCGAGCAGCTGTGCTCGCGTCAGGACGCGCCGCGGGTTGAGCAGCAGGTAGCGCAGCAGGCGATACTCGGTCGCGGTCAGCTCGATCGGACGCCCGCCGCGGGAGACGTCGCGCGTGTCCTCGTTCAGTTCGAGGTCGGCGAACACGAGCTTGCACGAGTTCTCCTCGAAGGCCCCACTGTGGCGCAGGATGTTGCGGAGCCTCGCAATCAGCTCTTCGAGGCTGAACGGCTTCGTGACGTAGTCGTCTCCACCGGTGGTCAGGCCCCTGACCTTGTCCGCGGTGTTGTCACGCGCGCTGAGAAACAGGATCGGCACCCCCGCTCGCTCGGATGACAGGCGCCGCGCCACCTCGAACCCCTCCATGTCGGGCAGCATCACGTCGAGCACCATCGCGTGCGGGCGCCAATCCCGAGCCTCGGTCAGCGCCTTGGTGCCGGTATCGGCGCTCGCCACCTCATATCCCTGGTGGCGAAGGGCCATCGAGATCACGTCGACGATGCTCGGCTCGTCGTCGACGACCAGCACCCGGAGCGGTTCTGAGCGAGCTTCCACTCTCCGGCATCGTGCGCGCGGAGTCTGGGAATTTGCTTAGAGCTTCATCAGAGAATCGTGAGAGCAAGCATCGGCCGCGCGAGTCAAAGTCGACCGCGGCTGTCTGTCGTGCGCCGGGTCCGACCGGCGATCCGGCCTGGTTGAGATTGAGTTAACCGGGTAAGTCACCGAAATGGCGACATCAACTCCCACCACACTGGTACCCGTCGGCGTCGGCGCATCGCACCCGGTTCGCGCACGCGAAACCGAGATGCTGTTCGAGCGCTGGCAGGTGCACCATGACAGGGCCGCGCGCGACGAACTCGTGCAACGCTTTCTGCCGCTCGCTCGCAAGCTTGCGCGCCGCTACAACGTCGGCCACGAGCCGTTCGATGATCTGCTGCAGGTCGCGAGTCTCGGCTTGGTCAAGGCCGTCGACCGTTTCGACTGCAGCCGCGGTAACGCCTTCTCCTCGTTCGCCGTCCCGACGATCCTGGGCGAGCTCAAGCGTTACTTCCGTGATCACGGGTGGGCCGTGCACGTGCCGCGCGGCGCCCAGGAGCGCGCCGTCAAGGTCGAGGACGCCCAGCAGCATCTGAGTGCGAGGTCGGGTCGGGCACCCACGGTGCCCGAGCTGGCGGAGTACCTCGAGCTGAGCATCGAAGAGGTCCTCGAGTCGCTGGAGACCGCGCGTGCGCACCACGCAACATCGCTCGATGCGCCCCACGACGACGGCGAGGGTGAGAGCGCGAAGCTCGTGGACACGTTCGGCGAAGAGGATCTGACACTCACGCTTGCTGACTCCCGGATCACGATCGGCATGGCCACCGCTCAGCTCTCGCGCCGCGAGCGCCAGGTACTCATGTTGCGGTTCGTCGAAGACCTCACTCAGAGCCAGATCGCCGAGCTGATCGGCGTTTCACAGATGCAGGTGTCGAGGATTCTGCGGCGATCGATCGCGCGTCTCACCGAGCTGACTGAGTCCTGATCCGACGACCGAGCGCGCATCTATGCGGTAGTTTGGGCGGAGACGATGGAGGGCATCTGGTGAACGCCGGCGTGACCACCGATTTCCCCATTGTCCGCTTGGACCTGGAGAGCAAACCGCAGACTCTGACGATCGTGCGCGGGATGTTGAGCGGCGTCGCCGAGCTTCTGGCGATCGACCCCGAGCTCCTCGATGACCTCAAGACGGCCGTGAGCGAGGCATGCAACAACGTCGTCTTGCACGCGTACGGTGACGAGCCCGGTCCGATGGCCGTGCGGATGTTCGTCTTCGACGACCGGATCCTGGTCAACGTCGAGGATCAGGGCGTCGGGCTGCCGCCGGAGTCGGCCGATCGGACCGAGGGAATCGGCCTGTCGGTGATCCGGGCGCTTGCCGACGAGGTCCGCTTCGTGCAGGGCAGCGACGGTGGGACCCGGGTCGAGATGGAGTTCGCGACCGAGCGGGCCGGCCGGCCGCTGTTGCAGGTGCCGTTGGCCGCGGGTCCGGATCAGGGGTGGACACTGCACGAGGACGACGATCTCGTCGTCTCACTGTCGCCCGTCGGGTTGCTGACCGGCGTGCTCGGACGCCTCGCGCGGACGCTCGCTGCAACCGCGCACTTCTCGCTTGATCGATTCTCCGACGTGTATCTCGTCACCGATACGATCGCGGCGCACGCGACGCGCGCCGCGTCCGGCATGCGCATTCATGCCCGGTTGGCGGCGGCGGAGCGGCGGCTCGAGCTCGCGGTCGGCCCTTTTCGCCTCGGCGCGAGCGAGATCCTCTGCTCGCCGCGCGACGATCCCTCGCCCTCCCCGCTGATGTTGCTCAGCGATGAGGTGTCGGTCCGGCCCGACGGCGACGGAGAGATGCTTCACGTGGTCGTGATCGACCACCGCCGATAGAGCTTGAGCCAGCCAGCCGTCAGCGCCCAGTCGTCCCTAGGCGACGCTACGGCGAAGGCCGCAGCGCCAGCGCCGCTACGTCGTCTGACGCCTCGCCGTCGCGGAACTCGTCGAGTGCCGCGCCCAGCGCGTCTAGCAGCTCGATCGGGGCCGCGCCGACGTGGTCGCCCAGCAAACGGCGCAGCCGCTCACGACCGAAGCGCTCGTCGGCGCCGGCGGTCTCCGTGACGCCGTCGGTGTAGAACAGAACCAGTCCTCGCGGATCGACAACTACACGCTCCTCGTGCCAGCTCGCGTCGTCGAAGGCACCGAGCAGGGGCCCTGAGCCCGGTGCCTCGGTCACCTCGCCGTCAGCGTCGACGATCAGCGCCGGCGGATGGCCGGCCGAGCTCAGGAGGAGCTCGCCGGCGCCGAGACGGGCACATAGCGCCGTGCACAGCGCTCCTACAGTCCGCTCGCGCAGTTCTTCGTCGAGTCTGCGCAGGATCGCGGCCGGCTGGGGCTCGAGTCTGCTCGCGAAGCGCGCACCGTGGCGCATCAGCGCGGTCAGCGCCGCGGCGGTGACGCCGTGGCCGGTGACGTCCCCGATCACGGCGATCGAGGCCACTCCGGCGTCGAACACCTCGTAGAAGTCACCGCCGACGTCGATCCTCTGCGCGGCTCCGGCCGGCCGGTAGAGCGCCGCAAGCTCCCAGCCGGGTACGTCGGGCGGCTCGGCGGGGATCAAGCTCTGTTGCAGCGTCTCGGACACGCGGCTGAGGGTCGCGTGGAGTCGGGCCGCCTCGACCGCGATCGCTGCACGCCCTGCGAGCTGCTCGGCGAGCTCGAGTTCGTCGTCGGTCAGGCGGCGCTGAGACTCTGCCGTGCAGAATGTCATCGCCCCGACCGTCCGCGAGCGCACTTTCAGCGGCACCACGATCACCGAACGGATCTCGAGCGCGCGCAGGATCGCCAGATCACGTGGATCCTGCGCGGCATGCGCGAGTCGCTCGGCGCTGACGTCGAAGACGCGCTCTGCAGCGCCGGTGCGGATCACCCGTCCGAGCGTCGATTGGGGATCGACGTCGGTCGCCTGAAACCGGCTCAGGCGGGCCACGAGCGCGCAGCGCGCCGGGTCACGGTGAGCGATCGCGGCCTGCTCGCGCACCAGCTCATCGTCGACCAGGTCGACGGCGCACCAGTCAGCGAATTCCGGCACCGCGAGATCGGCGAGGTTCTGCAGCATCTGCGGGAGGTCGAGAGTTGAGGTCAGCACCCGGCCGGCCTCGGACAAAACTCGCATCTGCACCTCGGCGGTCTTGACCGCGGTCAGATCCTCGATCACCGTTACGGCCGCGACCACGGCGCCGTCGGCGTCGGGCAGCCCGGCGGTCTTGAGCAGCTGCCAGCGGGCCTTGCCGGTGCGGCGGTGGACCGTCCGCATCAGCAGCGGCTCGGCCGGTTCCCCGCGCAGCAGTCTGACCGACGGGACATCGCGCATCGACAGCGGCTGTCCATGCTCGTCGTGGACGACGTAATCGGCCATGATCGAGTCCAGCGAATGGCGCTGCAACTCCTCGAGCGAGTCGAACCCCAGATGCTCGATCGCGGCGCGATTCGCGTACACGAGGTTGTTCTGCGGATCACGGATCGTGATCGCCTCGCCGAGGGTCTCCAACAGCGCGGCGAACTCCGGCCCGCGGCCGCTCAGGATCCGCTCCCCGAGTGCAGGAGCGCCGGGCAAGTCAGCCTCCGGTGACTACCTCTTCTGGCGTGTCGACCAGCTGGAGCCGCTCCGATACTCCCGTCAGATCAAGCAGGCGCTGAACCTGCGGGGGCCCCTTGACGACGCTCAGTTTGCGGCCCGTCTCGGCGACACGCTGGTGGGCGCCGACGACGATGCTCAGCCCGGTCGAGTCCATGAACTCGAGCCCGCGGAGGTCGAGCACCAGCTGATCGGCATCCGAGCGCCAGACCTGGTCCAGCTGCTGCTCGAGCTCAGGGCTCGATGCGAGGTCGAGTTCGCCCGTCACCCCGATGATCGCTATGCGGCCCTCGACCCGCACGTCTACCCGAAAGTCATTCTGCACGCTGAACCGAGCCTACTGACAACCGAGGCGCTGTGTAAACGGAATTGTCCGAATGCGCAGCAATCGTTCGCATCGTAACCAACCCAAAACCGGTGCGGCGGGGTGCGACATGCCGTGGCGCGCAACCTTATCCCAGCTGGGCGACGCCCGGGTCGCTCAGGCGCAGATCTCGCGCAACCTCTGAAGCGATCTCCGCAAGAGCCGCGATACCTGCATCTGTGACACGCCGATGCGCTCGGCGATCTCGGTCTGGGTGAGGTCCTCGCTGAAGCGCAGATACAGGATCTGCCGTTCGCGCTTGGGCAAGTGCTGAGCGGCCGCGAAGATCGTGGCCTGATCGTCGATCATCCCGAGCCGCTCGTCGTCGTCGCCGATCGCCTCGAGCCGGCTGACCGCCGCATCCCGGTCACTGGGGCGCGGAGCGTCGAGCGAGACCGTGTCGAACGCCTCGGCGATCTGCAGCCCGTCGATCACCTCCTCGCTGGTGCATTCGAGGTACTCGGCCAGCTCGATCACCGTTGGCGCTCGACCGCGGCGCGCGCCGATCTCGCGCCGGGCCTCGGCGATCTTGCGGGCACGCTCCTGCGCGCCACGGTCGACGTGCAGCGCCCACGCGGTGTCGCGGAAGTAGCGCTTGAGCTCGCCGACGATCGTCGGCACCGCGAATGACGTGAACGCGAAGCCGCGATCTGGGTCGAACCGCTCCACGGCCTTCACCAATCCGAGGCTCGCCACCTGGACGAGATCGTCATACGGTTCGTTGGACGATGAGTAGCGCCGCGCGAGCTTGCGAGCGAGGGGCAGGAAGCGCTCGATCAGCATCTCGCGCGCACGACGATCTTGCTGATCGCGCCAACGCTTGAACAGCTCGTGCGAGCCGACTGTCCTTGCCAATGGTTCGGTGGTTCCGATCACCGCCATCGCGACCTCCCGAAGTTGCAGACCAAGCCGTTCTATCACAGCGCGTCCGGTCGGGCGCAGGCCGACGCCTGGTTTCTGCCCGTCGAGCGCCGATTTCTATCCGGCTCCGGACGTGACCCTAGCCGCCATAACGGGCGCAAGCGCCCGCTGGAGCGGCGCAGTCGAGCTCGCGAGCGTTCGAGCTTGGAATACTGGGTGTCGATGCCAGAAAACGGTTACACATCAGATCTCGCCGGCGCTCTCGCGCCCGATCTACTCGAGCGCTTCCTGCGCTACGTGCGGATCGACACCCAGTCCAAACGCGACCGGGAGCGCTCGCCGAGCACTCCGGGTCAGCTCGATCTCGGCCGTCTCCTGGTCGACGAGCTGTTCGGAGCCGGACTCGACGATGCGTCCCAGGACGAGAACGGGTACGTGACCGCGACGCTGCCGGGCAGCGACGGGGCCGAGCACGTGATCGGCCTGATAGCGCACATGGACACGAGCCCGGATGCGCCCGGTTCCGGCGTCGAGCCGATCGTCCACCGTGCCTACGATGGACAGGCGATCGAGCTCCCACGCGGGGCCACGCGGCTCGACCCCGAGACGATGCCCGAGCTGTCGGCCAAACGGGGCCACGACATCGTTACCTCGAGCGGCGACACGCTGCTCGGCGCCGACGACAAGGCCGGGGTGGCGGAGATCGTCGCCGCGGTCGCGTACCTGGCAGCCCACCCGGAGCTACCGCGTCCGACGCTCAAGGTCGCCTTCACGCCAGACGAGGAGATCGGCGAGGGCGCGACGCTGTTCGATATCGAGGGCTTCGGAGCCGAGTGCGCATACACCCTTGACGGCTCGGATATTGGTGAGCTCCAGGACGAGACGTTTGCCGCGTTCGAGCTGAGCGCGACCATTCGCGGCGTGGACGTCCATCCGGGCCAGGCGACCGGCAAGCTCGTGAACGCGCTGCGGATCGCGGCCCAGATTCTGAGCGCGCTGCCGTCCGACGGTCTCACTCCGGAGACCACGTCCGGTCGCGAAGGGTTCATCCACCCATATCGGCTCGACGGAACGCCCGGCGAGGCGCGATTGCGAGCCATCGTGCGCGATTTCGACGAGCAGCGGCT
>DATNKY010000634.1:0-2599 GCA_035603155.1 Solirubrobacteraceae bacterium | reverse complement strand
CGACCGCGGGATCGTCCGGATCGGTGCCGAGGTCCAGTCCGGCGACCTGCTCGTCGGCAAGGTGACGCCCAAGGGCGAGACCGAGCTGACCGCCGAGGAGAAGCTGATCCGCGCGATCTTCAAGGAGAAGGCGCGTGAGGTCCGTGACACCTCGCTGAAGGTGCCGCACGGTGAGGGCGGCGTCGTGATCGACGTCAAGACCTTCAGCCGTGACGAGGGCGACGACCTGCCGCCCGGCGTCAACGACCTGGTCCGCGTGTTCGTCGCCAAGAAGCGCAAGATCTCCGAGGGCGACAAGCTCGCGGGGCGCCACGGCAACAAGGGCGTGATCTCGAAGATCGTCGACCAGCAGGACATGCCGTTCCTCGAGGACGGGACGCCGGTCGACGTGATCCTCAACCCGCTCGGCGTGCCGAGCCGGATGAACGTCGGCCAGATCCTCGAGACCCATCTCGGGTGGGTCGCCGCCAACGGCTGGTACGAGGACGGCTCCGAGGCTCGCAAGCACGCCACCAACGGTGGCTCGCGGTCGGACGGTCAGGCCGGCAAGGTATACGTCGCGACGCCGGTGTTCGACGGCGCCACGGTCGCGGACGTCGATACGGCGCTCGTCCGCTGGCAGGACGAGCACAAGGGCCTGATCAACATGGACGTCGACAAGTCGCGGCGCGAGGGCGAGCAGGCATCCGGCAAGACGACGCTGTTCAACGGCCGCACAGGCGAGCCGTTCGAGGAGCAGGTCACCGTCGGGTACATGTACATCCTCAAGCTGCTGCACCTCGTCGACGACAAGATCCACGCCCGTTCGACTGGCCCGTACTCGCTTGTGACCCAGCAGCCGCTGGGCGGCAAGGCGCAGTTCGGCGGCCAGCGCTTCGGCGAGATGGAGGTGTGGGCGCTGGAAGCGTACGGCGCGGCCTACACCCTGCAGGAGATGCTCACGATCAAGTCCGACGACACGGTCGGTCGCGTGAAGGCGTACGAGGCGATCGTCAAGGGCGAGAACATCGCCGAGCCGTCGATCCCCGAGTCGTTCAAGGTCCTGCTCAAGGAGATGCAGTCGCTGGCGCTCGACGTCAACGTCGTCTCCGAGGAGGGCGAGCGCGCCGAGATGCGCGAAGAGGACGACGACCTTCTGCGGGCTGCCGAGGAGCTCGGCATCGACCTCAGCGGCGTCCGGGCCGGCGACGGTGCGGCGCCGGCCGCCGACGAGGCGACCGAGCACGAGGGCGAGACGGTCGAGGCCTCCGAGGAGGAGGCTGAGGCCGAGGATCCCGACCTCGAGTCCGGCGAGGACATCGTCGCGGAGGATTTCCAGGCCGACGGCGACGATCCAATCCTCGCGGCCGACATCGAGCCAAGCGAAGCTGAGGGAGTTTTGGAAGAGGACGAGGCGTAGGCCGGTCGCCCTGATTTTTTTCGACGCAAGGACTTACTTTGATTGACATAAATAATTTCGACGCAATCGAGATCGGACTGGCCTCCTCGAAGCAGATCCGGTCGTGGAGCTCCGGCGAGGTCACCAAGCCGGAGACGATCAACTACAGGACGCTCAAGCCCGAGAAGGACGGGCTCTTCTGCGAGCGCATCTTCGGTCCGACCAAGGACTGGGAGTGCTACTGCGGCAAGTACAAGCGCGTCCGCTACAAGGGCATCGTGTGCGAGCGCTGCGGTGTCGAGGTCACGCGTTCCAAGGTTCGCCGCGAGCGCATGGGCCATATCGACCTGGCTGCTCCCGTTTCGCACATCTGGTTCTTCAAGGGCGTGCCGAGCCGGATCGGCTACCTGCTCGACATGGCCCCCAAGGAGCTCGAGAAGGTCCTCTACTTCGCGGCCTCGATGGTCACATGGGTCGATGACGAGGCCCGCGAGCGCGATGTGGAGTCGCTCGAGGGCGAGGTCAACAAGGTGCTCGACTCCTACGCGGCCGAGAAGGAGGAGCGCGTGCTCGAGCTCAAGGAGTCGCTCGCGCGCCGCGAGGAGTTCCTGAACTCGGCCAAGACCGGGCGTGACTTCTCAGACGATGACCACCTGTGGGCCGAGACGCTCGAGGTCAACGTCGCCAAGCTGTCCGACGACGAGCGCGAGAAGATGCTCAAGGACCTGCGCAAGAGCTTCCAGGCCGATATCGACGACACCGAGGCCTACATCGAGGACGCCGCCGAGCGCATGCGTCAGGTGTGGGATCTGTTCAAGACGATGAAGGCCAAGGACGTGATCAACGACGAGACCACGTTCCGCGAGCTCCGTGACCGGTTCGGGTCGCCGTATGGCTTCGGCGAGTACTTCCGCGGCGGAATGGGCGCCGAGGCCGTCCGTGACCTGCTCCAGCAGGTTGACCTGGACGCCGAATCGGCGGACCTGCAGGAGCAGGTCAAGACCGCCAAGGGCCAGAAGCAGGCCCGCGCGGTCAAGCGGCTGAAGGTCGTCTCAGCGTTCCTGTCATCGGGCAACAAGCCCGAGATGATGGTGCTCGAGGCGGTGCCCGTGATCCCGCCGGAGCTGCGGCCGATGGTCCAGCTCGACGGCGGCCGGTTCGCCACCTCGGACCTCAACGACCTCTACCGCCGTGTCATCAACCGCAACAACCGCCTCAAGC
>DATNKY010000627.1:0-3316 GCA_035603155.1 Solirubrobacteraceae bacterium | reverse complement strand
AGCAACGTGATTCCAGTGCGGTTCGCGGCGGCTGCCGGGGCGTGAAGGACATAAGGAACCCCGCGATTAGCGGGGTCTTTTCGAGCGCGCCCGGCAGGATTTGAACCTGCGACCTTCCGCTCCGGAGGCGGACGCTCTATCCCCTGAGCTACGGGCGCTCTGAGATCGGGGAAGATCACGAGCAGCTTAGTGGAGATCGCGATCATCTCGGATACGCATATGCCGCGGGGTGGCCGCCGGCTGCCGGACGTCTGCGTGGCGCGCCTGCGACGGGCGGACCTGATCGTGCACGCGGGAGACCTCTGCACGCTGCAGGTGCTCGCGGACCTGCAGCAGCACGGCGAGGTGATCGCCGTGCACGGCAACGTCGATGACGCCGCGGTCAGGGCAGCGCTGCCCGGCACAGCCACGGTGAACGTCGACGGGCGCCGGATCGCGGTGATCCACGATGCGGGTGCCGCGCGCGGACGCGTGCAGCGAATGCGTCGCCGCTTTCCGGCGGCCGACGCGGTCGTCTTCGGCCACTCGCACATTCCGCTGCACGACGAGGATCGCGACGGATTTCAGATCTTCAACCCTGGCAGCCCGACGGAGCGCAGGCGGGCGCCGCACCACACGATGGCCGTCGCGGCGGTGCGCGACGGCCGGCTCAGGTTCGAGCTGGTGGTGCTCGACTGACAGACTGCCCCGGCAATGGACCTGTCGATCTTCTTCGCCGGCACCGGGGGTTCGGTACCGACCGCGCGTCGGGGCCTGCAGGCGATGCTCGTGCGTCGCGGCGGTGACCGGATCCTGATCGACTGCGGCGAAGGCACCCAGCGCCAGCTCGTCCGCTCAGCGGGGCTGATGGAGCTCACCGAGATCTTTTTGACGCACTTTCACTCCGACCACTGGCTCGGGCTGCCCGGAATGCTCAAGACGTTCGATCTGCGCGGCCGCGACCGGCCGCTGACGATCTACGGGCCGCCCGGGCTGAAGTCTCTGATTGCGCTCGTGCTGCGGATGGGAGGGCGCGTCGGCTACACGCTCGACGTCGTCGAGCTCGAACCCGGGGACGTGCTCGACCACGACGGCTATCGGATCGCGCCGGTGCCGGTGACCCACCGCGGGCCCGCGTTCGGTTACGTGTTGTTCGAGGAGGAGCGGCCTGGCGTGTTCGACCCCGATGCGGCGCGGCGACTCGGGCTCGAGGAGGGACCCGAGTTCGGCCGCGTCCAGCGCGGCGAGACGATTCGTGGCGTCGCGCCCGAGCAGGTGCTCGGTCCGTCGCGCGCGGGCCGCAAGCTTGTGGTCTCGGGCGACACCGCGCCGTGCGAGGCGCTGCGGATCGCGGCCCATCGCGCCGACTTGCTCGTCCACGAGGCGACCTTCGCCGAGGAGGACCGCGCCCGAGCGGTGGAGACGGGCCATTCGACGGCCGGCGGGGCCGGGGCGCTCGCGCGCGACGCCGAGGTCACGTTGCTCGCGCTGACACACGTCTCGACTCGCCATCCCGCTGGTCTGTTGCGCGATGAGGCGCGCGCGGTGTTCGCCGACACCGTCATCCCGCGCGACTTCGACGCGATCGACATACCGCTTCCCGAGCGCGGCAGCCCGACGCTCGTCCGGTGGGACGAAAGTCGGACACCGCACGAGCCAGATCCGCAGACCGCGCCGGCGCAGACCACTAGTTGAAGGCTCTGATTGCGCAGTAGCTCGCCGCGCTACGACGTCGCCAGTGACGGCCGGGGCCGGTGCTAGGCTGCGCAACGCAGATTCCGAGCCCCTTTAACCCGGTCCCGTGAGGCCAGGAAGGAGCAAGTTGCAGGCCGCTAGGGTCGTACTCGATCGCGATGATATGCGCCGCACGCTCGTGCGGATCGCTCACGAGATCGTCGAGAAGAACCCCGATGGGCAGATCGCGATCGTCGGCATCCATCGCCGGGGTGCGTATCTTGCCGAGCGGCTCCAAGTGCTGATCGGCGAGCTGCTCGAGTGTCCGGTCCCGCTCGGCTCGGTCGACATCTCCTTCTACCGCGACGACCTCGGCTTCCGTCCCAGCGCGCCGGTTGTGCGTGCGACGCAGCTGGAGTTCCCGGTAGACGGGCGCACGATCGTGATCGTCGACGACGTGCTCTACACGGGGCGGACCGCTCGCGCGGCGATCGATGAGATCTTTGACTTCGGCCGCCCGGCGCGCGTGCAATTCGCGGCGCTGGTGGATCGCGGCCACCGCGAGCTTCCGATCCGTCCGGACTATGTCGGCAAGAACATCCCGACCTCCCAGGACCAGCGGGTCAACGTCCGCGTGGAGGAGGTCGACGGGGTCGACGAGGTAACGATCGGCCCCGCCAACGAAACGAGGATCAAGGCAGCATGAGTGCCCACAGGATTCGCCACCTGATCTCGATCGACGACCTCGACCGCAACGCGATCGCGCGCATGCTCGACCGCGCGGAGTCATTCGCCGAGGTCTCGGGGAGGGAGATAAAGAAGGTGCCCGCGCTGCGCGGGCGGACGATCGTCAATCTCTTCTACGAGGCGAGCACGCGCACGAGCTCGAGCTTCGAGCTCGCGGCCAAGCGCCTCAGCGCCGACGTCGTCAACATCCGCTCGGTCGGCTCGAGCGTCGACAAGGGTGAGTCGCTCAAGGACACGATCCAGACGCTCTCGGCCTATGACCCGGCGGCGATCGTGATCCGCTCTCCGCAGGCCGGCGCCGCCCAGCTGGTCGCGGGTTGGACGCCGGCGTCGGTGATCAACGCCGGCGACGGCAAGCACGAGCACCCGACACAGGCGCTCCTCGACGTGTTCACGCTCCGACGGCGGCTGGAGACGCTCGATGACGTCAACATCTGGATCGTCGGCGACGTCCTCCACTCCCGGGTCGCGCGCTCGGACATCCTCGCGTTCGGCCGGATGGGGGCCAAGGTGACGGTCTGCGGGCCGCCGACGCTGATTCCGCGGGAGATAGAGGCGCTCGGGTGCGAGGCGACCCCGACGCTCGACGGCATCGGCGAGGCTGACGTCGTGTACGTCCTGCGAATGCAGCACGAGCGGATGACCGAGTCATTCATTCCGTCGCTGCGCGAGTACGCGGCGCGGTACCAGATCAACGCCGGCCGCCTGCGCCCCGGGCAGCTGGTGATGCATCCCGGCCCGGTCAACCGTGGCGTCGAGCTGTCGGGCGAGACGATCGATTCGCCCCAGGCCCTGATCGGAGACCAGGTCAAGGCCGGGGTCGCGGTCCGGATGGCGGTCCTGTACGAGCTGCTGGTCGGCTCGCCGATGCTCGCGGCGGTCGCGTGATGAGCACGTCCACCCGGTCGGCCGGCAC
>DATNKY010000319.1:0-2477 GCA_035603155.1 Solirubrobacteraceae bacterium | reverse complement strand
CGCGGGCGGCGTCGACGGCCTCGTTCATCCCACCGAGCGACTCGGTGATCTCGACGCTTGCGCCGTACAGGCGCAGCAGACCTTCGCGTTCGCGGCTCATCCCCTGCGGCATCGTCAGCACGAGCTGATAGCCCTTGGCGGCGCACACGAACGCCAGCGCGATGCCCGTGTTCCCGCTCGTCGCCTCGACGATCGTGGTCCTGCCGGGCTCGATGATCCCCTCGCGCTCCGCGGCCTCGATCATCGACACACCGATTCTGTCCTTGACGCTCCCGCCGGGGTTGAACACCTCGAGCTTCGCAAACAGCTGGGCGTGCGAGTCGGGGAGCATTCGCGTGAGCTCCACCATCGGGGTCCCGCCGACGGTCGCGGCAATGTTGGTCGGGATTTGGGCCATTCGTCGGCCCACACCCTACGACGGCGTCGCCGCGGATGCCGCCTGATGGGCCGGCCGCTCCGCCCTCGGGAGCGTGAGCCGCACTTCAGCGCATACGGTCAGCGGCTAGCCTTGCCCGGCGTGGCATCGAGACAGCAATTCTGGACAGAGCATCAGCCCGGCTTCCGGTTCACGAGCGAGCCGATCGGCACCGAGGAGTTCTTCACCGCCGTTGAGCGGCATCGATACTCGCTGGAGCCGCACATTCCACAGAAGGCGCGCTTCGGCGAGTGGTTCGGCAAGGACGTGCTCGAAGCTGGCTGTGGCATCGCCACCGACGGCATCAACTTCGCGCGTCACGGAGCACGCTACACCGGCGTCGATTTCTCCGACTCGGCCGTTGAACTCGCGCAACGACGCTTTGCGCTTGAAGGGGTGCCGGGACAGATCATCCAGGGGTCTGTGACCGAGCTCCCGGTCCCTGACGAGAGCCAGGATCTTGTCTACAGCAACGGAGTCATCCACCACATCCCGGACACTCAGCGAGCGATCGATGAGATGCACCGCGTGCTCCGGCCTGGCGGTCGTGCGGTGGTGATGATCTACCACCGGGCGTCGCTCAACTACCACGTGACGATCATGCTCATCCGCCGCGCGCTCACACTGGCGCTCATGGTTCCGGGCGTCGCGACAGTTGTGGCACGGGCCACGCACGAGGACCCGTCAGTCACTGAGGGACATCGTCGGCTGTTGCGGGAGCATGGTCTGCGCTACCTGAGCGACCGACAGCTCTTCCTGAGCAACAACACCGATGGCCCGGGCAACCCGCTGTCAAAGGTCACTTCCGGCGCCGAGGCGCAGCGGATGTTCGGTCGCTTCTCGCAGGTCCAGACCGACACGCGCTACCTGAACCTCCGGCTGTATCCCGGGGGTCAGCGATTTGCCGCGACGCCACTCGCGCGACGACTCGAGCGCCGCTACGGCTGGCATCTGTGGATTGAGGCGATTCGCTAGCGGGCTCGTCCGAACGCCGTAGGACTTGCGGACGGGTCCACTAGATGTGATACATCGCCGCACCGGCCGCACGCGACTCGGCGTCGGCCACGTCGGCGACCGTCGACTGCGCGAGCACCGTGCGCGCCGCCTCCGCCGCCTCGGCGAACACGCCAGTGGCGCCGCTCCCGACCGGGCCGTCGAGCAGCTCTACGAGGTCGAGCACGGTGATCTCGCCGGCAGGCCGCGCGAACGAGTACCCGCCCTTTACGCCGCGCTGGGATCGCAGGACCCCCGATCGCCGCAGCGTGGCAAACAGCTGCTCGAGGAACTGAACCGGGATCTCCCGCCGGCGGGCGAGCTCAGCGATCGGTACGGGACCCCGGTCGCCCTGGTGGTGCAGCTCGACGAGCGCACTGAGCGCATACGGCGATTTCGTGGTGATCGAGATCATTGGCGACGCCGATCATCGCATGATCGGTGAGGCCTGGTTGGGTCATACGTCTGACCCTCGATCAGCTTAGGTGTCGTTTAGATCCAGCCGCGCTCGGTGGCGATCAGCACGGCCTGGGCGCGGTCCATCGCGCCGAGCTTGCCGTACACGTTGTGCAGGTGCGTGCGCACGGTGCTCGTGGACAGTCCGAGCTCGGAGGCGATCTGCTTGTAGACCATCCCGCGAGCCAGGCGGCGCAGGACCTCGACCTCGCGCGCCGACATCGGGCACGGATCGATCTGACGCCGGCGCCCACCGGAGGTCGGCAGCGGAAGGTCGTACATGACGGTCCGCAGCTCGCTCGGGCCGATCCCGACGAGGCGCGAGACGTTCAGCAGCTCGGACGGCGATACCGACCCACCGAGCGTGTAGTGGGCGAGCATGTCGGCCAGGCGCACGACCGCGGTCTCACCGTCGACATCCTCGGCGTGGTGGCGCTCGATCACGCTGGCCACCGACTTGGGCAGGCCCCACCGGCGGGCCAGCACGCCGCCGACCAGAGCGTGGTCGACGCCGAGCTCACGGCGTTCCCTGCTCAGACGATCCTCCGGCGTGCGGGCGTCGCCGTGCACCTGCCGGGGGTAGCCGGGATAGGCGTGGACGAGCACGAGCTTG
>DATNKY010000363.1:0-4505 GCA_035603155.1 Solirubrobacteraceae bacterium | reverse complement strand
GCGGTGTTGGGTCGGGATCCCCCGACCGTGGTCGGTCACGCGGATCGTGACGCGGCTCGGCGACGAGCCGCCGCTGACGCGGACGGGCGAATGATCGGGCGAGAACTTGATCGCGTTCTCGAGCAGGTTCGAGAACACGCGCTCGAGCTGGGTCGCGTCGGCGCGCACCAGCGGCAGGTCGACGGGCAGCGCGAACTCGATCTGATGGTCGGCGCCGAGGTGCGCAGCGGCCGATGCGACGACGTCGGAGAGGTCGCACCAGTCCGACCGCGGGAGCACGGCATCGGCCTGGATCTTGCCGAGGTCGAGCAGGTCGTCGACGAGCTTGGCGAGCCTCAATCCCTGCCCGTCGATCACGTCGATCAGCTCGACGCGCTCCTCGTCGGTGATCGCCGCCGCGCGCAGCGCCGAGGCGGCTGTCGTGATCGCCGTCAGTGGCGAGCGCAGATCATGCGAGATCGCATGCAGGATCGCGGTCCGCGCCGTCTCCGCGCGCCGGGCCGCCTCGGTCTCGGCGGCCTGCTCGGCGACCCGCTGGCGCTCGACCGCGACGTCGATCAGACGGCCAAGCGGCTCCGCGATCCGCTCGATCTCCCGTTCGTCCCAGGTCGCATCGTCGGAGATGTAGAGCCAAACGCGGGCGTTTGCGACGAGCCTGAACGCGAGCTCGGCGTCGCGCGGCGAGGGGACCGACTCGACGGCGACCCGTGCGCGCGTGGCGCCGGTCGCATCCGCGACGCGGGCGCCGATGCTATCGAGCTGCGCCTGCAGGCTGCGTCCGGCGAGGATCGCCGACGCGGCCTCGGCCAGCAGCGTCGCTTCGCGCTCGCGGGCCGCGGCGATCCGTGCACGGCTCTCGGCCTCGGCGGCGCGCTGGCGACCGGCGGCGGCGAGCCTGCCGACGACGATCGCCGCGATCAGGAACACGACCAGCTCGATCACGTCCTGGGTGTGCGCAATCGCAAACTGATGGCGCGGCGCGATGAACAGGTAGTTGAGCGTCAGGACGCCGAGCACCGCAGTCGCCAGCGCGGCGAGCTCGCCGCGGCGGATCGCGATCGCGAGCACAGCGAGCAGATAGATCGCCCCGAGCCCCGCGGGCGGAGCATCGGACTGCAGCGCGGCCACAACACCGGTGGCGATCGCGGTCGCGAGCAGGACCTCCACGACCGAGAGCACGACCTCGCGCGAAGTCGCGCCCTCTCTCGCTGTCCGCGAGGATCGCGGTCGCTCGCCGAGCAGCGCAATCCCGACTCTCGACATCGCTAAACCGCCACCGGCGTCCGTCGTCGTTCTCTGGCGTGCTCGGGCGTGGACTCGATGATCACCCGGCATGGCCGCTCACGCAGCACCGTCTCGAGCGCGCGCCCGAAGCCGCCGCCTCTCGTCATCGGCATAACGATCGCCTCGGCGTGCAGCTCGCGGGCCTCGTCGACGATCCGGCGGCCCGTCTGCCCGGCCCTAACCTTCTCCCAATGGCCGGAGACTCGGCGCCCGGCCTGGACCTTGGCCTCCTCGATGATCGATTGCGCGGCGGCCTCCTGCTCGGGCAGCGCCGCGTCGATCGGGATGTTGGCCGGCACCGGAATCGTCACCAGGACATGGATTCCGCGGCGCTTGCGGGCCGCCATCCTGGTCGCGGTGGCAAGCACCTCGGGGTCGAAGCCGCTGGTATCGAACGCGACCAGGACTGCCTGGTACTCGGCCTCGTGGTCGACGACCGGCTTGGGCATCGCGACCATGACCGTGGTCGTCAGATCCAGCCCGTGACGATGACGGTAGATCGGGTAGACGATCATCCCGATCGTGAGCCAGCCGATGCCGGCAATCGCGACGCTCGTGTGCAGAGCGGCCACGACGACGAGTGACGCGAAGGTACAGGCACCGCCCACAATCGCGAACAGGGGCAGGTCGAGACCGCGAAAGCGGAGGTTCCATGGCGGCCGGTAAGGACGTTCGACGTCCGGGCGCGTGATGCGCAACCGGGTTACGGAAACGTGGGCGATTGTGAACGACAACATCGCGCCGAACGCGTACAGGTTGCCCAGGAAGGTCGCCTGGCCGGGAATCAAAGTGAGCGCCGCTATCGCGCTGAACAGCAGGATCCCTACCCACGGCGTGCCGTAGCGCGGGTGCAGCTGGCGCAATCGGTCCGGGACCTGGCGGTGGATCCCCATTGAGTACGTGAGGCGCGACACGCCGAGGATTCCGGCGTTGGTGGCGATGAACAGGATCGTCGCGGCGAGTAACCCGACGTAGATCTCGGCCGCATGCTGCAGCGGCCCCAGGTTCAGCGCTCGGACGACGCCGAGCACCGGGTCGCCGGCGTAGCCGCCGTGCTGCTCGCTGACGCCGAGCAACGTCACATAGTGGTTTCCGACCTTGTGGACCGGGAGCGCCGAGAGCGCGATCGCGGGCAGCAGCGCGTAGATCGTGAACACCGCGATCACGACCCGGTTGATCGCCTGCGGCACCGTCTTGCCGGGGTTTTTCGCCTCCTCCGACATGTTCGAGATCGTCTCGATCCCGGTGTAGGCGAGCATGCAGAGCGGGATCGCGACGAAGAAGTCACTCCACGTCGGCGCCACGCCGAGGACGACATTGTTGACCAGCGTGTGAGGCGAGAACACGAGCGCCAGGCCGACCAGCACGATCAGGATCTGCGTGCAGAAGTCGATCACCGCCAGGATCAGGTTGATGCCGATCGACTCCTTGACCCCACGCACGTTGATCACTGCCAGGACGATGATCACCAGGATTCCCGCCAGCACGTCGCCAGGGGGATGCTCCAGAGCCGACCAGAACAGGCCGCCTATGTAGTGCGGGACAAAGAACGCCGAAATGGCGATCGTCAGCATGTAATTGAGCATCTGGCCCCAGGCCGCGAAGAACGACCAGAACTCGTTGAACGCGCGCCTCGCGAAGCTCGACGAACCGCCCGCCTCGGGGTACATCGCCGTCGCCTCGGCGTATGTGGAGGCGGTCAAAAAGAAGATGAAGCCCGAGATGATGAAGACGACGGGCGTCAGCCCGAGTGCCAGCGAGGCCACCAGGCCAAGCGCGTAGTAGATCGATGACCCGACGTTCCCGTACGCGCTGGACGCGAGCGGATAGACGTTGAGTACGCGCTGCAGACCCTCTAATCGGCGTTCAGCCATCAGCGCCTGCCCTTGACCGCCTCGGATCGCGGGCCGGCGCCGTCCACCGAGCCGTCCGACCCGCCGTTGAGAGGCCGCGGGTCGGCCGGCGGCGCGGTCAGGATCACGCGGCACGGAGCCTTGCGCAGGACGTATTTGGTGACCTCGCCGACGTAATTCTCGAGCGGGCCACCGGCGCCGCCGAGCAGCGCTCCTCCGCGGATCCGCGACGGCTCCTCGGCGGCGAGCACGATCGCCTCGACGCCGCGCTCGCGCGCCTCGGACACGATCGCCGGTCCTGTTCGTCGCGCCCGCACGAAGGTTGGGATCACCTGGACCCCGGCATACTCCTCGCCGACCGCCTTGGCCCGCGCGAGCGCCTCCTTGGCGCGCTGCACCTGGGCCTCGGGCAGCGGCGCGTCGAGCGGCAGCGAGAGCGGCACCTCGGCGATCCAGATCGCCTCAATCACCGAGCCGCCGGCGGTCGGCCCGTCATGGACATCGCCGGCCAGCCGCCCGGCCGTCTGGATGATGTCGTCGTCGAGCCGTTCGCCGAAGATCGGGACCAGGATCGAGCCGAACTCGGGCTCGAGCGCCTCGTGGCGCAGCGCGCGCTCTGGGATCGTGACCCGGCGCAGCAGCGGCTTGGACTCGGACTTTCGATAAATGACATACAGCGTCAGGCCCGCCAGCAGCCAGCCGAGCCCAACGTAGCGCGCGCCCGAGTGAAACACCACCACGGCGATCCAGCCGGCGAACGACAGCAGCGCCCCGAGCACGGCGGGGATCGGGATGCGTGCGTTTCGAAACGGGAACGACCACGGAACCTCGTAGGCGCGCGGGCGGTCGGCTTCACGGAAGCGCAGCACAATCACCGACAGGTGCGCGATCGTGAAGGACAGCAGCGCTCCGAACGCGAAGATGCCGATCAGCAGCTCGAGGTCCGCGGGCATCACGAGCGCGGCCGCCGCCACGGCCGCCAGCGTCATGATCACGTACGGCGTGCCCCAGCGCGGGTGCAGACGGCCGAGCGCGCTCGGGATCTGACGGTTGGTCGCCAGCGAGTAGCCGACGCGCGAGACGCCGAGCATCGCCGAGCTCGCCGCCGCCGCGAGTCCGAACGCGCCGCCGATCGCGACCGCGTACTTGAGCACGTCGGCGAGCCAGGTCGGTTTGAAGGCCTCCACGACGCCGAGAACGGGAGCGTTGATGTGCTGGGTGCCGAGCGCCGTCACGCCGTCGTGAACCGGTAGCGCGCCGACGCCGACGAGCGAGATCCCGACATAGATCAGCACGATGATCGAGGACCCGGGGAGCGCCAGCCGCTTGAGCGTGCGGCGCGAGACGGTGACCTCGCCAGCGAGGCTC
>DATNKY010000429.1:0-2295 GCA_035603155.1 Solirubrobacteraceae bacterium | reverse complement strand
GCGGAGGTGCCTAAACGATGGATGTCCTAGTCCTCATAGACAAGCTCGACGATTTGGTGCACAACGCCAAAACGTTCCCGATGTCCGACCACGTGCGCGTCGACAAGGAGGAGATCTACGACATCCTCGACCAGATGCGCGCGACGATCCCCGAGGAGATCAAGCAGGCGCGCTGGATCGTCAAGGAGCGCCAGGAGATGCTCGCCGAGGCCAAGCGCGAGGCCGAGCGGATCGTCAAGGAGGCGCGGGAGCGCCAGGACAGGCTGGTCTCCGAAGAGGAGATCACCAAGCAGGCCGAGCGCGCCGCAGAGGACATCATCGAGGATGCCCGCGCCCGGGAGCGCGAGATCCGGCTCGGCGCCGAGGACTACGCCGACGAGATCCTCAACACGCTCGAGGTCAACCTGTCGAAGTTCATCGCGGCGGTCCAGCGGGGCCGTGACCGGCTCGCCGGCAAGGACGAGCCCGCCGAAGTCTCGTAGCGTCCGGCTTGCCGGACTTTATGAGTGCGGGGCGGGCTTTATGAGCGCGGAGCGCGGCTTTTCCCCACCCGGAGTCAAAAAGTGACCGCTGCGGGCACTTTCTGACTCCAAGTCGCGGCGAGCCGGCGCCCGCCTGCTCACTCGGAGTCAAAAAGTGTGCTCCGGGCACGTTTTCTGACTTCGAGTCGCTTGAGACGCGCCTAGTTCCTGCGGCCGGTGAGCGCGAGGCCGCAACCGAGCGCGATCAAGCTGATCCCGCCGCCGACGCTCAGCCGCTGCAGCCGCTCGGGTGACCGCCCGAGCCACGCCCGCGCGCTGCCCGAGGCGAGCGCCCAGGTGCTGTCCGACAGCAGTGCGATGACCGCGCACAGGAGCCCCAACGAGAGCAGCTGCAGCGTGTAATGCCCTCGGGAGTGATCTATGAACTGCGGCAGTACCGCCGTGAAGATCAGCACCCCCTTGGGGTTGGTCAGCCCGACGACGAACCCCTCGCGGATCGTGCGCCCGAGGCTGCGCGGCGCGACCGTGCCCGAGGTCAGCACCCCGGCGAGGTGCTTGCGCTCGCGGATGCTGCGGATCCCGAGCAGCACCAGGTAGGCGGCGCCGACCAGCTTGACGACCGTGTAGACCGTCTCGGAACGCGCCAGGATCGCCCCCAACCCGACCGCGACCAGGAGCAGCTGGGCCACCAGCCCCGACGTGTTGCCGAGCACCGTCGCCAGCGCCGCGCGGCGCCCGAGCGCGACCCCGCGGCTGATCGTGAACAGGACGCTCGGTCCCGGAATCACGATCAGGATGTAGATCGTCAGCAGGAACGCCGCGAGGTGATCGGTCGGGACCACGGTTCGCCCAATGTAAACCAGGCGCTCGCGGATCCTCGAATGCCGGGCGGGCTGCTAGCGGATCTCGAATGCCGGGCGGGTCGCTAGCGGATCTCGAATGCCGGCGGGCGCTAGCGGATCTCGAACCCGCTCAGTCCCTGAGGCTGCTCTGAACGGGTTTCGACGCTCCGGACCGACGCCTGCGGCGGCCCGAGCTCGCAGAACGCGGCCACGCTCGCGACCGCCGGCTCGGGTCCCTCGAGCACGACCTCGACCGTGCCGTCCTCGCAATTTCGCGCCCAGCCCGCGACACCCTCGCGTCGCGCCCGCTCGCGAGTCGAGTCACGGAAGAACACGCCCTGTACGCGGCCGTGAACGACCAGTCGCCTTCGGACAATCGGCTCAGCCCTCACGCGATTGCCGGGGTCGACCATGCACCCGATTGTCGCTAATTGCGGCTTCCGTCCGCGCCCCGCGCAATGCTCAACAGCCCACCCATGATCGCTCTCTGGCTCGCACTTGGCTTGATCATCGGCGCCGGCGTGATCGCCGTCGCGCTGCGCCCACGGCTGCGCGCCGGGATCGCGGCAGGACAGCGCGCCGCCGAGCTCGACCGCGAGCTGGTGCGCGCCCGGGCCGACCTCGAGCACGAGCGCGAGCTGGCGCAGGAGCGGCTGGCGACCGTGAACGATGCCCAGGAGCGCATGTCGGACTCATTCAAGGCGCTGAGCGCAGAGGCGCTGCAATCGAGCATGGCGCAGCTCGCCGAGCTCTCCCGCGCCCAGCTCCAGGCCGCCCAGGCGCAGGCTTCGGGCGATCTCGAGAAGCGACAGCACGCCGTCGAGCAGCTGGTCGCGCCACTCAGGGAACAGCTCGGGCGCGTCGACAGCCAGCTGACGCGGCTTGACCAGGAGCGCCGCGAGTCCCGGGGCCGGCTTGAGTCGCAGCTGCGGACGCTCAACGAGACCGGCGAACGGCTGCGCAGCGAGACC
>DATNKY010000571.1:0-2456 GCA_035603155.1 Solirubrobacteraceae bacterium | reverse complement strand
AGCGGGCGTCCGGCGCGGGGAGGACCCCCGTACGTCGGGGTGGGGATAACCCCACCAGCCGCCCGTACCGAGCACGGCGTCTCCCCTAGGCTCCGCGTCGGACGCGATGCAAGCGCGCGCGGTCAACAACCCCTCGGCGGCGACCGCCGGTCTTTCGATCCGGCTCGCGATCGCGCTCGCGTTCGCCGACGCCTCGGTCGCGGTCCTCGCGCTGCCGCAGATCGTCGAGCGCCTACACACCTCGATCTCGCACGTGACCTGGGTGATCACCGCCTACAACCTGGCCCTGATCGCGAGCACGGTAGTGATGGTCCCGTTCGCCGACCGGCTGGCCTCCCGGCGCGCGCTCGTCTCCGGCCTCGTGATCTTCGGGCTCGCGTCGCTGGGCTCGGGCCTCGCCGGCAGCCTGCCTGTGCTCGTCGTGTGGCGCTGCGTGCAGGGGGCCGGGGCCGGGTTGCTCCTGTGCGCGTCGCTGCCGCTGTTCGCGGGCGAGCGCCGAGGCGCCGGCGCGACGCTCCAGTCATGGGCCGCGACGGCCGCGTTCGGCGCCGCCATCGGCCCGGCGGTCGGAGGCATCCTGACGCAGCTGTTCGACTGGCGGGCGATCTTCCTCGCCCAGGCACCGGTTGCCGCCGTCGCGGCCCTGGCCACGATCGCCGGCCCGGCCCCCGCCGGTGACAGCGACGCAGGGCTCGACGGGCGATCGTGCGACGCGCCGGCGGGCTCGCTCTCGCCGCTGCTCGCCAATGTCGCGCTCGCGTTCGTCTCGGCCGGCGTCATCGGAGCGCTGTTTCTGGCCACCGTGATGCTGATCAACGTCTGGCAGCTCGCTCCGCTGGGGGCCGCCGCGGTGCTCGCCGTGATTCCGATCGCCACCGCCTGCGCGGAGCGGCTGGCCCCGCGAAGATCGCCGATCGTGGCGGCCGCGGCCGGTGCCGTTGTGCTCGCCGTGGGACTGATCGTGCTGGCGCTGATCGCACAGCGCGAGCTCGGCGTCACGCTGATCGCGCTCGCTCTCTGTGGAGCGGGGCTCGGACTCTCGTTTCCGGCGTTGACGCGGGTGGCGTTGGGAGGGCGTGGAGCGCTGTTCACCCGGGCGGCGAGGACCGTCGCGTCGCGTGAGGGAGGGCTGGTGGTGGGTCTCGTCCTGCTGACCCCAGTGCTCGTCAACGAGCTCAACGCAGCCCCGTCCCACGCGGTGCCCCAGGTCACCAGGGCGATCCTCTCGTCGCCGGTGCCGCTGCTGACCAAGATCGAGCTCGGGGCGAGGTTGGCGATCGCCAACGCACACACACCGCAGAGCCAACTGCCCGACTTCGGGCCTCCGTTCGCCCACGCCGCCGCGAGCCAGAGTGCCGAGACCAAGGGCCAGCTCGCCGCGCTCGAGACTCAGGTCGACACGCTCGTACAGCGCGCCGTCACCCGCAGCTTCCGCAAGCCGCTGCTGCTCTGCTCGCTGCTGAGCCTGCTCGCGCTCGTGCCGCTCGGGTACGCCCTGGTGCGCCGCCCGCGCACGTAACGCGCCCGCTCAGCTGCCGTCGGGATAGCCCCACGGTGACAGGGGCAGGTCCGCGCGCGCCGCCGCCACCGGCACACCACCCTCAGCCACGCGGCGGCACCTGCTGGATCGCCCACCGGTTGCCGTCGGGGTCGCTGAAGAACACGAACGAGCCCCACGGCAGGTCCTCGACGTCGGACACCGCGACGCCGCGGGCGGAGAGCTCGGCGTGCGCCTGCTCGACGTCTGAAACGACCATCTGAAGGCCGCTGACCGAGCCGGGCTCGCCGTCGGCGATCCCCTCCCCCAACACGATCGAGCACGCCGAGCCGGGTGGCGTCAGCTGCACGAATCGCAGCTCGTCGCTGACCCGGTGGTCGTGGTCGGCGTTGAAGCCGGCCTGGTTGGTGTAGAACGCCTTCGCGCGGTCCACGTCGGACACCGGGACCGCCACCAATTCGAGCTTGTAGTCCATCTCACCGCTCCTGTTTCGATCTTGCCCAAGGCCCTTCTTCGTAGCTCGAAGGCTACGGTCAATTGCGGTCCATTTCGGTCCGCATTGTCTGACATCGTTGAGCCTGTGCTCGAAACCTCGACGCGCCTGCTGAACCTCCTCGGACTGCTTCAGACACGTCCACACTGGTCCGGCGCGGAGCTCGCCGAGCGCCTCGAGGTACAGCCGCGCACGCTCAGACGCGACATCGACCGACTGCGCCGGCTCGGCTACCCGGTTGACGCGACGCCGGGGGTCGCGGGCGGCTATCGGCTCGGCGCCGGCGCCTCGCTGCCGCCGCTGCTGCTCGACGACGAGGAGGCCGTGGCGATCGCGGTCGGACTGCGGACCGCCGTCAGCGGCGGGGTCGCCGGGATCGGCGAGACCTCGGTCCGTGCGCTCTCCAAGCTCGAGGCGCTGCTGCCGGTCCGAGTGCGCCGGCGGGTCCACGCTGTCGGCGCGGCG
>DATNKY010000561.1:0-4244 GCA_035603155.1 Solirubrobacteraceae bacterium | reverse complement strand
GTGCCCGACCCGTCTGCTGTACGCGGCTCGATTTCTATATGCGCGCGGCCGGCTGCGGGCCGCGCAGGGTCGGCTTCCCGAGGCGCTTGATGACCTGCACGAGTGCGGAGCACGATGTCAGCGGCTCCGGTTGGTGCTGTTGAGCGAGGCGCCGTGGCGAGCAGAAGCGGCCCTAGCCCATCTCGCCCTGGGCGATGCGGATGAGGCGCGTCGCCTTGCGGCTGAGCATCTCGAGCTTGCGCGGGAATACGGGCGGCCGCACGCGCTGGGTATGGCCCTGCGCACATCCGGGCTCGTCGCCGAACCGGACTCGTCTCTGTCAGTGTTGCGAGAAGCGGTGCAGACGTTGGAGCGCTCCGAGTCGCCACTCGAGCTCGCACGCGCACTTGCCGATCACGGAGCTGCGCTGCGGCGCGCTGGGGCACGCGTCGCGGCTCGCGGGCAACTCGAGCGCGCGTTGGACATCGCGCACCACATCGGCGCTCGCCGGATCGGCGCTCGGGCACGCGCAGAGCTGATCGCCGCAGGCGCCAAGCCCCGTCGAGACGCGATCACGGGCCGCGACGCGCTGACGGCCAGCGAACTGCGCGTGGCGAGGCTCGCGGCCGACGGCTTGACGAACCGTGAGATCGCCCAGTCCCTGTTCATCACGACGATGACCGCCAAGGCCCATCTCAACCACGTCTACCGCAAACTGGGAATCAGCCGGCGCGACCAACTTCCCAATGCGCTCAGCGGCAGCGTCGGCGAGCAGACCGAGTAACGCACCCTCGCGGGGCGAGTGCATGTTGCGCGCGCCGATGGCACGGACCCTGCAGGAGAGAGAACGTCTACGCTCCGCTGTTGATGCCTACCAACCCGAGACCGATCTCGCTGTTCGATGTGGCCAAGCGCGCGGTCGATGTCAGCGACCCAGATGACGCGGATGGGCGCCTCGGCGATCTGCTGGCGCAGTTCGAGGACGACGACGAGCCCGTGACCTCAGTCGAGAACCTCGAGGAGCGGGTCGCGATCGCCGTCGAGGGGGTCGATGTCGCCATCGAGGACCCGGCCGTGTCGATGGCCGCGGCCACGATCCTGTATCTCGCGCATCGGCGCGACGAGCTCCACGATGAGCCGAGGAAGATCCTGCGCCTTGCCGCCAGGGCCGAATGGAAGGGCGACCCGCCCGAAGCGGTCCGTGACTGGCTCGCGGACCGCGGCGTGGACGTCTGAACTGCCCCCGCGGGCGCCGTCCCCAGGTCAGAGACTGCTCAACGAAACGCGTTGACGTGCTCGGCCGCCCAGCAGGCAGGCCCGGTGTGGCAGTTGATCATCGCTCCGAGCTCATGGTCGAGTTGGGCGCGCTGCGTCGGGGCGAGTTTTCGGGCGAGGTTGTGCAGCTCGAAGGGGTCGGTCTCGAGGTTGTAGAACTCGCGCTCGCCGGTGCCGTATCCGACGTACAGGAACTGCCGAGTGCGCATCGCTTCGTAGCTCGGCGGGTTGCCGGTGATGTTGTTCTGGACGTCGGGGTCGGCCGGGTTCGTGACCGGTCCTCGGTGTTCGACGAGCAGCGCGTTGCGCCAGGCGGGCGGGGTCCCGCCTGCGAACAGCGGGATCAGGGTATGGCCGTCGTTTTGCATGTCGTTCTCGCCACCGATCGCAGCGAACGTCTTGGCGAGGTCGACGTTCTCGGCCAACGCGCTCGTCCTCGTGCCGGGCTTGATCCCGGGGCCCGCGATCACGAGCGGCACGTGGATGTCGGTATCGAACGCGGTCAACTTCCCTGGCATCAGCCGGTATTCGCCGGTGTGCAGGCCGTTGTCGGAGCTGAACACGATGTAGGTGTTGCTCAGGATGTGCTCCGCCTTTAGGGCGTCCTCGACGCCGTAGATCATGCGATCGACGGATTGCACGTCTTGAGCGCGCTTGCGGAATACCTGGTTGATCGTGCGGATCTGCCCTGGCTTGAGTTTCGGGTGGTTCGCGAGCCAATGCGGAGCCCCGGTCGGCAGGCGGTTGAAGCTCGGCGGCTCGGGAGCCTTGAGCCCGGGGAAGTCGTGCAGGTCAGCCGGCGCAGGCGTGTACGGGGTGTGAGGCGAGAAGGTTGCCAGTTCGACGAAGAACGGCCGATCGGCGGCCGCGGACTGCTTGATGAAGTCGATCCCCTTGTGGGCGATGACGCGGGTCAGATAGTCGCGCGGCCGGTCGCCGTAGCGGTGGACGGTGCCGTCGTCGTTGAGCAGGTAGTTGTATTCGGGGTAGCCCCAGCCGGCGACGTCCCATTCGCTCCAGCCCGTCGGGATGAACCTGTCGACCGCGGACGAGACGAGCGGGTTCATCAGATAGCCGTTGAGGTATTTGCCCATCATCGCGGTCCGGTACCCGTCGTGGTACAGGACGTTGTTGAACGTGTGCAGCTGCTCGTTGAGGCCGTCGAACAGCGCAAACCCGCCCGTCGGCGAGGTGTTGGTCCAGATGTCAGTGTCGTGCGGGTAATTGCCCGTGAATATCGACGCTCGGGAAGGGCAGCAGAGCGAGTCCGAGACGAAGTAGTTGCTGAAAGTGATTCCGCGTCGCTCGAGCGCCTGGACCGCCGGCATGTACCGCAGCAGGTCCATCGAAAGGTCGTCGGTCAGCACGAACACGATGTTCGGGTGCTGGCCAGCAGGGGATCCAGCCGGGATCTCCTGGCCCGCGGGTGACCCAATGAGGCTCGCATGCCCCGTGTGATGCGGTCCACGCGAATCCTGCCCGTGCGCGGAGGCGGTGCCACCCACCAATGCGGGGTGAGCGACGATCACTGCCGCGGACACGACGAACGCCGCGACGACCCGTCGCCCCCACATCGACAGACGAACGCGAGGTGCGTCCGACCGCCGGACCCCGGCGCGAGCCGGGCAGCCGGAAGCGTGCCGGCCTGGCCTAGGCGCCCGGGGCGACCGCGCGCTCGCCGAGCGGTGGCTGCAGTCGGTCTCCCCGGCTCGCAACAGAGAATCGAACTCAAGCGCCCTAAATCCCATTCGGTCCCGACCTCCTGTATCGCCCGGCAAAGCAGGGTCGCCTCACCGTGATCGGCGAGCGGTTCGCTACCGGGCCGCCCCTAAGTGGGGGCCGTTGTGCGTAACGAGGTGTCCAATGTGTCCCGGACCGTCGCAGGCGCCGGTAACTAGCGGATCACACGCGATAACAGCCGCCGCCATGCCCGCCGTTAGGCCGGGCCAGGTCAGGCGCTCGGTCGCACCCTCAGCGCCGGTCGCCGCTCACATCGGCACCTTGATGCCGCGCTTGACCAGGTCGGGGCCATGATGACCGGCTCGATCTGTCCCGCGGCTCCGACCGACCCTCACCCGGACCGCTTGAGCTTGCCGTGGCGCTTGGCGTATCGCTCGCCGGCACGGAAGACCGCCAACCCGAGCGGGATCGACACCGCGCCGAGCACCAGCAACGGCCACAGATTCTGCCACTGGGCTGCAAGCGAGTCACCGTCGAGGATCGCCGCACGGATCCCCCGCAGGGCATAGGTTGCCGGCGAGATTGTCGCCAGCCATTGCATCCACTGCGGCATCACCGACACCGGGTAGTAAACGCCGGACACGACGAGTAGCAACCCCTGCGCGATGAAACCGAGCTGGGCGCCCTTCTCGGGGGAGATTAGCGGCAGGACCGCCGTCACCATTCCGAGCCCGACGAACGAGACCGAGGCGACCGCGAGCAGAACGATTGCCGTGAAGAAGTCCGCCTGGTTGAAGTGCAGGCCGAAGAACAGGCCCACGACGACGAACAGCAGCGCGGTGCGCAGCACGCCGTAGAGGACCGCAAACAACCCCATGCCGCCGAGGTGCACCGCGCGCGACAGCGGTGCCATGAACGTGTACTCGATCGTCCCCTCCCATCGCTCCCAGGCGACGGTCTCGGTCAGGATCTCAAAGATGATCCCGAGGTAGGACCAGATCACGGCGCCGATCAGCAGCGTGGTGGTAGCTCGCTCGACGTTGAGCTGACCCCCGGTCGCCTGCACGCCTTTGGCGATGAACACGATCGAGAGCGTGTTGGCCACCGTCCAGATGAAGAAAGCCAGCTCCCACCATCCATAGCGCTTGACCAGATAGGCGTTGCGCTCGATCACGCCGCCGAGACCGATCAGCTGGCGGCGCAGCCCTCCCCGCGCGCCGATCGGCGGCTCGTCGTCCATCACCTTGGCTCTCGTTGTCGTGTTCATGCACGCACCTCCTCCTCGTCCTCTTCGAATGCGATTCCGGTCG
>DATNKY010000333.1:0-5543 GCA_035603155.1 Solirubrobacteraceae bacterium | reverse complement strand
TGAACGTTTTGATTGTCGGCGCAGGAGTCATTGGCACGATCTACGGTGCTCAGCTTGGTACCGCTGGTCATGGCATCTCGGTCCTTGCACACGGCGATCGCACGGACGCGATCGCCGCTCGTGGCCTACACGCCCGGGACGTCACCTCCGGTGTCGAGACGCACGCGCCGGCGAGAGTCGTTCTCTCTGCGCGAGAGCCGAATGTCGACGTCGTACTGGTCGCCTTGCGGCGCGACCATCTCCAGAGCGCGGCCGGTGTGCTTGCCGAGGTCACGCGCGACGCGCTCGTGCTGTTCATGGGCAACAACCCGGCCGGACACCCGGGTCTTCCGAGCGGGTCGGGCGCTCGGGTCGCGCTCGGCTTCCCTGGTGTTGGCGGGACGATCAGCGCCGGTGTCGCCACCTACTACAAGATCGCCCAACAGCCGACGGCGATCGAGGCGACTGACGAGCCGCGTCTCGCAGTCCTCGCAGACGCCCTTACCGTGCGCGGGTTGCCAGTGCAGCGCGTGGTTGACATGGATGGCTGGTTGGCCTATCACGCAGTCTTGGTCGCCTCGATTTGCGCCGCGCTGTACCGCTCCGGGACTGACCCAAAGCGACTCGCGCATGACCGAGCGACGCTCAAGCTCATGTGCCTCGCGATCACTCAAGGCTTTCAGGAGCTGCACGCCAGTCGCATAGAGGGATGCCCACGCAACCTCGCGGTGTTGCACAATCGCTGGCTAGCTCCCGTGGCCATCCGCTACTGGGCGCGGGTGATGAGATCGCCGATGGGCGAATTGGCCTTCGCCGCCCATGCACGTCACGCGAAACCGGAAATGCGCACACTTGCCGATGACGTCATGACCCGGCTGCCCCGCGAGGACGCGAGCGACGCGCTCCAGACGCTGCTCGCACCGCGCCCGTAGCGTCACTACCGTCTTCACGTAAGCCGGCACTCTGAGCCAACGTTCAGCTGGCGAGACGGCTGCTCTCGTGATCACCAGCTGCGTCGAGGACGTGGCCGCACATCATCTGGACTTCCGCTCTAGGTTCGCTTCGAGCCGAAGCAGCAGCGCTTGTCGTCTTGCCCGCCACTGAGCGACGAAGCGGGAGCGGCGCCGCCGCGCGCGGACAGCACTGCGATTGTTCCCGGGGAGGCCAAGTTGAGGCAGCCCGGGACTGCTGCTCCGATCGGTCGCTTGCTCGGAGGTTGCACTCGAGGCGCCGATTGTGGCGCGAGTAGCCGGACCTAGCTCCGCTGGAGTGAGTCGTCGTTTCGGTCTGGCGCGATGACCTCCGGTATCCGCGGGGGGGGAGCAATCAGCGGGCGGGCGGCCGCGGCACATGAATCTCGTCGCGCTGGAGAGCGCTGAACTCGTGGTGTGGGCCTTTGCTTCGAGCCGATCGTTGCAGCGGGCTGCACGCACCGAGCGGTCAGGCCGCGGTCACGGCGAACAGCTGCCAGCGGTCATCGGGGGCGGCCAGCGGATACGAGCCGCGCTGCGCGAAAGAGATTCCGGATCCGACGACCAGGTCCTTGACGGTGCGGGAGACCAGGATCTCGCCAGCGCTCGCGCGCGCGGCGATGCGCTTGGCGATCTGGACGGAGTTGCCGTTGATGCCGTCGCCCAAGAGGCCGACTTCGCCGGTGTGGATCCCGATTCGCGACCGCATGCCGTGAGCCGCGGGATCGGCACGGATTGCGGCCGCGCAGCGGATCGCTTGGCCGGGCGCGTCGAAGGTAGCGAGGATGCTGTCAGTGGTGCTTGTGCGCAGTCGGCCGCGGTGGGCGCGGACGTGTTCCGAGGTCGCGACGTCTCGCACCCGCTCCGCGAGCAGGATCGTGGTGAGGACGCGGGCAGGTTGGGTCGAGGGTGGTGTCGTTGCGAGGAACTCTTCGATCTCCGTGAACAGCTCGGCTAGCTCCTCGCCTTGGGCGAACCGTAGAACGTGATCGCCGGGCTGCTCGTAGTAACGGGCATCGGGGATGTGCGTTGCGATGTAGCGTCCGTAGAAGGGCGGGTTGATCCGGTCCCCGAGGCGCTGGATCACGAGCGTCGGCACGCGGATTGCGGGCAGCGCGGCCCGAACGTCGATTTCGCTGATCATCCGGAGCATCCGCAGGAAAGCACTCGGGCTAATCGCCATGCGCTCGAACTGAGCGAGCGCATGGCGCGTTCGGGCGGACGTGGCGCGGCTTGGGAGAAACCAGTCGATGGTCGCGCCCTGGCCCCAGCGATCCGTTGCGATCTCGTGCATCGCTGCGTAAACGACCTCCGCGCCGGGCCCGCACGGGTAGTCGGGCGCTGGGAACCAGCGCGCGAAAGCCGACCCGAGGATCAGTGAGCTCACCTTCTCGGGGTGTGTGGCAGCGAACAGGATGCTCATCGGGGCACCCTCCGAATAGCCGAACACGACGGCTCGATCGGACGAGACCGCGTTCATTACGGCCTGCATATCTTGCATGCGCTCCTCGAGCGGAGAGTCCCGCGGCGCACGGTCCGAAAGCCCGGTGTCGCGTTTGTCGAACAGGATCAGCCGTCCCAATGACGCGAGCCGGCGATAGAACGACACCGTGCCGGGATCATCCCACGCGAGCTCGAGGTGACTCATCAGTCCCGGCACGAACAAGAGGTCGCGCTCGCCCTCGCCGACAACCTGATACGCGATGTGAACGCCGCCGCTCTCCACGTAGTGAGTCTGCGGCGTCGCAGCGTCATCGCGGCCCGGCCGGACGCGACGGTAGCCGAGCGTCAGGTCCTGTCGCAGGATCTGCGTTTCGAGCTCGCGCAGCTCGGATCCAGGCTCGATCCCAAGCTGGTCGATGAGGGTGGAGCGCAACTCGCGGTACGCACGGAGAGCTTCGGCCTGTCGCCCGGAGCGATACAGCGCCAGGAGTCGCTGATGCCAGAACCACTCACGCAGAGGGTGGTTCGTGGTCAGCGTCTCGAGTTCGGCGACCGTCTCGCGGTGCCGACCACAGGCCAGCTGCGCATCGATTCTCGACTCGAGTGCACCGAGGCGTTCCTCCTCGAGTCGCGACTGCTCTGAGCTCGCGGATTGCACCTCTTTGATGTCAGCTAGCGCCGGGCCTCGCCAGAGCGCGAGCGACTGATCGAGGATCCGCACAGCCAGCTCCGCGTCTCCGTTGGCGAGCGCGTCGCGCCCCGCGGAAACGAGCCGCTCAAACCGCAACACGTCAAGCTCATCTGGCGCGACCCGAAAGATGTAGCCCGGCGGACGCGTTTGCAGCCGCTGCGACTCTCCGACTGAACGAAGCGCCCTTCGCAGCTCGGAGAGCCGGACCTGGAGATTGGCCGCGGCACGGTCTGCCGCGAGTTCTGGCCACAGCTGATCTGCGAGCTGCTCGGCTGGCACCGTGCGGTTCGCATTGATGAGCAGCAGCGCCAGGACCGCGCGGGTCCGAGCGCCGCCGACGGCGAGCGGTCGCTCATCGGCGATGACCTCCAGAGGACCCAGGACGTAGAACTCGAGCGTGCTGCCTCCGATCCCGGCGCCCCGTGCGTGACGCGCGTCGGCCTGCAACGCAGAGCGTACTGCGGACACCGGTAAGCCGGCAGTAATCGACCCGTTGGCGCGCCGAAACAGCCTCCCGCGACGATGCGGCACGCCATGACAAGTCAGAAGGAGACGACCATGAACACCCCCAGCCAAGCCGACGAGACGCGCTCCGCGGTGCCCCCAACACTCGAGCGCGAGCGCCGAGCCGCCGCGGAGCTGCTGCGACTGATTTGGGGAATCCACATATCGCGGTGCGTCTACGCGGCGGCCGAGCTGGGCATCGCCGACCTCCTCAGCGACCACGTGTTAAGCAGTGACGACCTGGCTCGGGCCACTGGCGCCCACGAGCCGTCGCTGTACCGGGTGCTTCGCGTGCTCGCGGCGCTCGGAGTGCTACAGGAGAGCGAATCCCGTTCGTTTAGCCTGACCTCGATCGGCGATCGCCTTCGCTCTGACGCCCCGGTCGGCATGCGGTCATGGGCCACTTTCCTGGAGGCGCTCGGCGGCGTGCGCCCGTTCGCGCACATCCTCGAGACCGTGAAGACTGGCACGCCGGGACTCGACATCGAATTCGGAACCAGCGTCTTCGGCTACCTGACCGAGCACCCGGACGATTTCGCCACCTTCAACGCAGCGATGTCCGAACGGACCGCGTCGTTCGCCTTCAGCGTCGCCGACAGCTACGACTTCTCAGACACTCGCAGAGTCGTAGATCTCGGCGGTGGCAACGGAACGCTGCTTGTCGAGATTCTCCGCCAAAACGCCCACCTGACCGGGGTGCTGCTCGAGATCCCCGCCGTCGCGGCACACGCCGACGCGATCCTCGACGCGACCGACATCGCCAACCGCTGCGAGGTGCTCGCGGGCGACTTCTTCGAACGAGTGCCGGCAGGCGCCGACTGCTACGTGCTCGCCAACGTCCTACACGACTGGGACGACGAGCGATCAATCGAAATCCTGCGCAACTGCCTCCGAGCAATGCACGGTGCCGGAAAGGTGCTGATCGTCGAACGACTGATCCCAGAAAACGGCGACGACCCACTCCCGACCCTCCTCAGCGACATCAACATGCTGATCCTCACCGGCGGCCAAGAACGCACCAACACCGAATACCACAAGCTTCTCGAGGCGGCAGGCCTGACGCTCGGCACCACACAACGAGTTGCGTTCCCCTACGGCGTGATCGAGGGCCTGACTACATGAACGCGCGGTACCAGCGCTTCAGCGAGCTCGGTTTCTGGCCGGTCCTGACTCTGTTTCCGGTCGGCGACCTGCGAGAGCGGCAGCCACCGGCTGAGTTCTCCAGCGACGACGATGCAGCGGTGCGCGGACTGGATCGACCCGACGGCTGGTTGAGCTCCTGGTTGGTGTCGGCTGGTGTCTCGGTGTGCTTTGACGAAGGCGGTGATCTGGTTCGCGAGTGCGGTGAAGTTGCTACTGGGGGTGGTGAGCGTGTCCCAGCCGTGTCCGGCTGAGCGCGGGAGGACGCGTAGCGTCTTTGTGGGGCTTCCGGTCGCGTGGTAGATCGTTCGCATGGCGTTGACGCTGACGTATCTGTCACCACGGGCGACCGCGAACAGCGCGGGTGCGTGCACGTGCGGCGCGTAGTGCATCGCGCCCAGGTGCAGGCCGGGGATGATCTTCGCTGGGTTACGCTCGCCGGACAGGTCAACGAGCGCGGCGGGGTGCTGGGAGGCGGCGGCGGCGAGGGCGACCGCGCCGCCGAGGGATGCGCCGATGAGCGCGATCGAGCGCGCTCCGTGCGCGCGGAGTACGCCGACGGCCGCGGCCGCGTCTGCGACATAGTCCCGGCGGTCATGGCCGCACGTGGATAGTCCCTGGCAGTGGTAGTCGAACAGCAGGACGTGGACGCCGTGGCGGGCGAGATCGACGGCGTAGGGCCACCAGCCGCAGTAAGGACCTGGATATTCGGGGAGGAGCACCGCCCCGACCGGGCCGGAGCCGACCACGGCGCCGTCGAGCCGTGCCCCGTTGCGCGAGGCGAAGAGCAGCGTGGTGGCCGGCGTGTCCGGTCC
>DATNKY010000552.1:0-4973 GCA_035603155.1 Solirubrobacteraceae bacterium | reverse complement strand
GGTCACAGCACGCAGATAGCTCCTGCGGCCCCCCGTCGCCAAGCGGCGGGGGCCGTTGGTGTCGTGTAGGGACGTCGCGCCGTCGTGTGCTGATGTAGCGTGCCGCCCATGGACTTCGAACTAACGGACGAACAGCAGCTGATCCGCGAGACGGCCAGGGCATTTACCACTAACGAGATCGTCGAGCGCGCGCGCGACAATGATCGCAACGAGCACTTCGACGTCGATCTGGTTCAGATGATCGCCGCCCAGGGCTACCTCGGGGCGATCGTCCCGCGCGAGTACGGTGGCGCCGGACTCGATTACCTGACCTACGGCCTGATCGTCGAGGAGATCGGCCGCGGCGACTCGGCGATGC
Source organism: Solirubrobacteraceae bacterium (assembly GCA_035603155.1). GTDB lineage: Bacteria > Actinomycetota > Thermoleophilia > Solirubrobacterales > Solirubrobacteraceae > Palsa-465. The sequence continues at coordinate 4,615 of DATNKY010000552.1, read as the reverse complement.
GGACCGTCATCTCGGTGCAGACATCGCTCGTGTGCTCCGCGATCCTGCGCTGGGGCACCGAGGAGCAGAAGCAGCGCTACCTCCCGAAGCTGTGCTCGGGCGAGTGGCTCGGCTGCTTCGGTCTGACCGAGCCCGACACCGGCTCGGACGCCGCCAATCAGCGCACGCGCGCTAAGAAGACCGACTCTGGCTGGGTGATCAACGGCGCGAAGATGTGGATCTCGCTCGGCAACTACGCGAAGCTCGCGATGATCTTCGCCCAGACCGATCCCGAGAAGCGCCACCGCGGACTCGCCTGCTTCCTGGTCGAGACCGAAGGCAACGATGGCTATCAGCCACAGGAGATCCATCACAAGATGGGCCTGCGAGGGTCGGACACGGCGTCGATCTCGCTCAGCGACTGCGAGGTCCCCGAGGACGCGATGCTCGGCGAGGTCGGTGACGGGTTCAAGATCGCGATGACGTCACTCGACTCGGGCCGCTACAGCGTCGCGGCCGGTTGCGTCGGTATCTGTCAGGGGTGCGTCGAGGAGTCGGTCAACTACTCCAAGGAACGCCAGCAGTTCGGACGGCCGATCGCGAGCTTCCAGCTCGTGCAGGCGATGCTCGCCGAGATGGCGGTCGACACCGACGCGGCGCGGATGCTCGTCTACCGGGCGGGGGCCCTCAAAGATGCCGGTAAGCCGAGCACGACCGAGACGTCGATCGCGAAGCTGTACGCGACCGAGGCGGCGGTCAAGTGTGCCAACACTGCGATCCAGGTCCACGGCGGCGCCGGTTACGTCGACGACCATCCGGTCGAGCGCTACTTCCGCGACGTCCGTGTGACAACCCTGTACGAGGGGACATCGCAGATCCAGAAGCTGATCATCGGGCGAGCGCTGACAGGAATCAACGCGCTCGTTCCGTCCTGAGCGGGCGCTGCGATGGCCGAACGCGCCGACACCGGAGCGCCGAGCGTGATCGGCATCGCCGGCGCCGGGACGATGGGAGCCGGGATCGCCCAGCTCGCTTGCCTCGCGGGGGCCCGGACCATGGTCCACGATCCCGACCCCGAGGCGCTCGAGCGCGGGCTCGGACGGATCTCACACCAACTCGAGCGCGGCGCGACGCGCGGCCGATGGACGCCCGAGCAGGCCGAGCAGGCCAGGGAACTGCTCGAGCCGGCCGCGGCGCTCGGGGACCTCGCACCGTGCGAGCTCGTGATCGAGGCGGCGCCCGAGCGCCTCGACATCAAGCGGTCACTGTTCGAGCGCCTCGGCGCCGTCGTCTCGGGCGACTGCGTGCTCGCGACCAACACCTCGTCGATGCTGGTGACGGCACTCGCCGACGCGGCCCCGGATCCCTCCCGCGTGGTCGGGATGCATTTCTTCAACCCGCCGCCGGTGATGCGGCTGCTGGAGGTGGTGGCCGGCTCGGAATCGTCGCCGCGCGCGATCGCGGTTGCGCGCGCCGCCGGCGAGGCGATGGGCAAGCACGTGATCGAGGCGGTCGACGGGCCCGGATTCATCGTCAACCGCTGCAATCGCCCGTTCGGACTCGAGGCGCTACGGCTGCTGCAGGAGCGAGTCGCGACGATCGACGAGATCGACCGCGCGTGTCGGTTGGGCGGCGGTTTCCGGATGGGCCCGTTCGAGCTGATGGACCTCGTCGGGGTCGACGTCGGCCTCGACGTCTCGCGCTCGTTCTACGAGCAGAGCTTCGGCGAGCCGCGCTGGCGTCCCTCGCCGATCACGGTCAAGACGGTCGCGGCCGGGCGCCTCGGCCGCAAGTCGGGTCGCGGTTACTACGAGTACCCGGCGTCCGGGGAGTACCGTCCGCCGGACCTCGAGCCGCCCCCGGTCGGGGGTGGCGACGGCCTCGTCGTGATCGCGGGTGAGACCCCGCTCGCGGCGCAGCTGCGCGATGCGGCGGGCCAGGCGGGCTGGACGATCGCCGACCCGATCGACGCGACCGAGCTCGCTACCCCGTCTTTGATCCTCGACCTGACCGGAATCGAGGAGGCCGAGGCGCCGCTACAGGGCGCGCCACAGGCGATCTGCGTCGCCGCCGGCTCGCTCGCGGCGCTGGATCCCGGCGGCTCGGCGGTCGGATTCCATGCATTGCCGCCGCTGCACTCGACGCGATTGGTCGAGTTGACCCGCGGTCCTGATACGGCGGATTCGGCCGCCGAGGCCGCAGAGCACTTCTTCGCGACGCTCGGCAAGCACACGATGTGGGTCGACGACGCCCCGGGACTCGTGCTCGGCCGGATCGTCTGCCAGGTGGCGAACGAAGCCGCATTCGCGCTCGGCGAGGGGCTCGCCAGCGCGCAGGACATCGACGCCGGGATGATCCACGGTCTCAGCTATCCGCGCGGAATCCTCGCCTGGGCGGATGAGATCGGCCTAGATCACGTTCTCTCGGTGCTCGATGCGCTCGCGCTCGAGCGAGGCGAGGACCGCTATCGGGCTGCGCCGCGATTGCGCCGTCTCGGATGGTCGGGACGGCTCGGACGCCAGACCGGAGCGGGGTTCTTCGAGTACGACGACGCGAGCTGAGCTGCGACGCCTGTGCTTCGTCCTGGTCTTGGTCGGTCTGCTCGTCGCAGTCCCGGCGGCAAGCGCGGACGGCCGCGGTCATTGCGCACACGCTCGTGCGCCGATCGGCGCGGCGACGCATCGCCAACTTGACCGGGCCGTGCTCTGCCTGGTCAATTGCCGACGGCGCCGGTTCAAGCTACCGCGCCTGAAGCCCAGCGGACAGCTGGACCGCTCCGCGCAGGGCTGGACCGACTTCATGGTCGACCACGGCGACTTCTCCCACGGGTCGAACTTCGGCCAACGCCTCACCGCGGTCGGATTTCGCTGGTCACAGGCGGGCGAGAACATCGCGACCGGGTTTCCGACCGCCGGCGCGGTCGTGAGTGGCTGGATGCGCAGTCCCGGGCACTGTCGCAACATCCTCGCCCCGACGTTCGCGGATCTCGGCGTCGGCGTCAGCGTGCGCGGGATCGGGGACGCCGGCAGCGGGACGTGGACCCAGGACTTCGGGCTGCGAATCGGCGCCCGGGCGCTGTCGGGCAAGTGGGGACCGGCGGACGGCTGTCCCTACTGAGACCCGCGTCGGTCGGCAGCAGGTGGATTGCGGGGCGAGGGGTCGGGCTGGTCGGCGCTCGCCTGGACCGCAAGCCGGCGATCAGCCGGCTGCAGCCGCCGTGTCCGTCAGCGCGTCTAAGGGGAGCGGCGTGTCGCGCAGATACCACTCCGCATCCAGCGCCGCCTGGCAGCCCGTACCGGCGGCGGTGATCGCCTGCCGGTAGGTGTGGTCCACGAGATCCCCGGCGGCGAACACGCCCGGAATATTGGTCTTGGTGGAGCGGCCTTGAGTGACGACGTATCCCCCGTCGTCGGTCTCAACCTGCCCCTGCACCAACTGCGACTGCGGGTCGTGGCCGATCGCGATGAACGCGCCGCCGATCTCGAGGTCGCGGATCGACCCGTCAACCGTGTTGCGCAGCCGCGCGATGGTCAGCGACTTGTCGTCGCCGCCGACGAACTCATCGACCACGTACGGGCTTACGAACTCGATGTTGCCGATCGCCTTAGCGCGGTCGAGCATGATCGCCGACGCGCGGAACTCGTCCCGGCGATTGACGATCATGACCTTGGAAGCGAACTTGGCCAGGAATATGGCTTCTTCCATCGCCGAGTCGCCGCCGCCGACGATGATCGTTGGCACCTGCTTGAAGAACGCCGCGTCGCAGGTCGCGCAATAGCTGACTCCGCGCCCGGCGAGCTCCTGCTCGCCCGGGACACCGAGCTTGCGGTGCTGCGCGCCCATCGCGAGCACGACCGCCCGCGTCAGGTGCGCCTCGTCGCCGACCCAGACCTTGTGCAGCCCGCCGTCGGTGGACAGCTCGACCACGGTCACGTCATCGGTCACGAGCCTCGCTCCGAAGCGCTCGGCCTGGTCTCGGAAGTGCTGCATCATGTCGGGTCCCGTGATCCCTTCGGGGAACCCGGGGTAGTTCTCGACATCGGTCGTCTGCTGGAGCAGCCCACCCCAAGCGAAGCCCTCGATAACGAGCGGATCGAGGTCGGCACGCGCCGTGTACAGCGCCGCCGTGTATCCGGCGGGACCGCTGCCGACGATCACCACGTTTTCAATCTTCTGATCAGTCACTTCATTAAGTATAGCTTGGCTCCTCGGCTTCGCGCCACTTGGCGACCGTTCTGCGCAACTGCAGATACGCGATGCCGCCCGGCAGCGTCGGGAGCCAGAAAGCGATTCCCCGGTAGGCCAGGACCGCCACCACCGCGAGCTGCACGGGCACGTCGAAGGCAGTGAAGGCGCCGATCATACCCCCGTCGACGCCACCGATCCCGCCCGGCAGCGGCAGCGCATTGCCGAGCATCCCGATGAAGTAAGACATCACGATCACGGCCCACGGCGGCGACCCGCCGAAGGCGTGAAAGCACGCCCACAGGACCGCGATGTCGAACCCCCACCAGGCGACCGCACCGAGCAGATACACGTTGCGCGTGCGGACCAGCGCGATCGCCGTCCGTACGCCGCTGGCAGCCGAGGCGGGCGCCGCCGCGATCTGGCCGGCGAGCCGGCCCACACGCCCGCC
>DATNKY010000547.1:0-3231 GCA_035603155.1 Solirubrobacteraceae bacterium | reverse complement strand
TCGCCGATGACGCGTTCGTCGAGCTGCTCGGTGACGAGCTCGAGCAGCGGGGGTATGCGATCGCGGTCCACGGCGAGGCGGCCTGGAACGGCGTCGCGATTCTGTCCCGCGTCGGGCTCGATGACGTCGTCGCCGGGGTCCCGGGCGCGCCGGGATTCCCGAACCCGGAGGCGCGCGCGGTGTCGGCGACGTGTGACGGAATCCGCGTCGTCTCGGTCTACGTGCCCAACGGACGCGAGCCCGGCTCCGAGCATTACCAGTACAAGCTCGCCTGGCTGGCCTCGTTGCGCGACATGATCGCCGCCGGTCCTCAGGACACGATCGTGACCGGCGATATGAACATCGCGCCGACCGACGATGACGTGTTCGATCCGGAGGCATACGTCGGTCACACGCACGTGACCGAGCCCGAGCGCAAGGCGCTCGCGGAGATCGAGGGGCTCGGCCTGCACGACGTCATCCGCGAGCGCTGGCCGGACGCGCGGGTGTTCACGTACTGGGACTACCGCGCCGGGATGTTCCACCAGGACCTCGGGATGCGGATCGACCTGATCCTCGCCGGCGACTCGGTCGCGGGCCGCGTCAAGGCGGCCTGGGTCGACCGTCAGGCGCGCAAGGGAACCGGTCCCAGTGACCACGCCCCGGTGATCGTTGATCTCGACCGGGCGCCCGACGGAGACCTCGGGCCCGTAGTGCCACCGCCGTCTGCGCCGCGGTCGCGCCGCGGCTCGGTCAAGCTGCCCCAGTCGCGCTGACATCGCGCGGCCGGCGCGCGCGGCCGCCGGCGACGCGGCCTGCCCTGCACCCGGCCTGTCGACGTCACTCCTGCTTGCGGTCTCGATCGCGTGACGGCTGTACGCGCTTTGGCTCGCCCGGCATCTTCGGATAGTCGGGCGGGTACGGCATGTCTCCCTGGCCGCCGCCCTCATACAGGTCGAGCAACGGTTGCAGCGAATGCTCGACGTCGTCGATCGCTGCGTGCAGGTCACCCCGCTGCGCGAACCGGCCCGGCATCGTCGCGACCGTGAAGTCCTCGGGCGTGACCCCGGCAAGCTCGTCCCAGGTAACCGGCGCCGATACCGTCGCACCCGGCTTGGGCCTGACGCTGTACGCCGAGGCGATCGTGCGATCTCGTGCGTTCTGGTTGTAGTCGATGAAGATGCGCTCGCCGCGCTCCTCCTTCCACCAGTTGGTCGTCACGCGGTCCGGTAGCCGGCGGCCGAGTTCGCGTCCGAACGCGATCGCGGCATGGCGCACGTCGGTAAACGTCCAACGCGGCTCGATTCGGACGTAGATGTGGATCCCGCGGCCGCCCGACGTCTTCGGGAAGCCGGTGTAGCCGAGTTCCTCGAGCAGCCGGCGGGCCTCTCCCGCAGCCTGGATCGCGTCCGCGAAGTCGGTCCCGGGCTGCGGGTCGAGGTCGATCCGCAGCTCGTCGGGATGGTCGACGTCGGCGCTGCGGACCGGCCACGGATGAAACGTGATCGTCCCCATCTGCGCCGCCCATCCGACGACCGCGATCTCCGTCGGGCAGATCTCGTCGGCCTCTCGCCCCGACGGAAACTGGATCCGCGCCGTCTCCAGATAGCCCGGAGCGCCCTTGGGAACCCGCTTCTGAAAGAACGCGTCGCCGCCACCCCGGTCACGTGTCGAGAGGACGATGCCGGGATGGACGCCCTTCGGCCAGCGCTCGAGCGTCGTCGGGCGCCGGTTGAGGGCCCGCATGATGCCGTCCTGCACCGCGAGGTAGTACTCGACGATGTGGAGCTTGGTGACCTCGTCCGTGCGCTCGGTGGCGGGGAAGATGACCCGATCAGGGTTCGTGACCCGCAGGTCGCGCCCACCGGCGTCGATCGTGACTTCCTTGGATCCCGCCATGTTTTCTAAGTTCTACGGCAAGCGCGCCCGCGGCGGCGGTTGTCACCGTGCAGGCACTGTCACGTAACGAGCGCCGAGCGCGCCGGCGAGCGTCCGGTCGGTCGGCCTGCAACCGACGACCACCGAGCTCGCGAGGTCGAGCTGGTGCGCTCGCGCGAAGGTCAGTGCGAGTCCCGGCAGCGGTGGCCGGCACCAGCAGCGCGGAGGACCCCCTGCGTGCGGGCACAGCGCCGCGTGCACCGGTCCGGACACGACGGCAGTGAGCCGCTCGACGCACGGATCGAGGAGCTCCGTCGTGCCGTCCGGACTCCAGTCGAACACGAGGTGGGGCGAGTCGCGCTCGTCATGCTCGCCGCGCTCGAGGGTCCGCTCCCAACCCGGCTGACGCAGCACGGGCGCCGCGACGAGCACGCCGGCTCGCGACGGCCCCGGCGCCGGGGACCGCTCAAACGGGATCGTTTCGACGTCGGCGAACCCCTCGTCGAGCGATGGCTCCTCGAGCTCGCGTAGCGCGCGCATCTGCGATGTCGGTGCCATTACGCCTGGCTCGGTCCGGGCGAGCTTCTGCAGCTCGCCCGGCTCCGGCAGCCTCCCGAACAGGTCGAGCATCCGCGCGGCGAGGTTGATCTGGGCCTGCGCCAGGGGCGTGTCAAGCCAGATGCATCGCGCCTGGATTCCGTGTCGGCCCGCCGCCTCGATCACGTAACTCCGGGCCGAGCGCGTCAGGTAGGTGTTGTCGAGCACGAGCCGGCGGCCGCCCGACGACAGCGCGCCGTCGAGCGCGTCGGCGATCTCACGCAGCGACCCGCCGCGCTCGTCGCGGTTGAGGCGAGCGTAGCCGCGGCGGACATACAGCTCCGCGATCCGCGTCTTGCCGGCGCCCGGAATCCCCATCACGACCAGCACTTCTCGGTCGTCGCTCCGTGGCGCCGGTGGACGCCGAGCACGGCTGAAGCTGGCGAACGCACGATCGAGCGCCTCGCGTTCGCTGCCATCGAGGTCGAGGCCCGCCGCGCGCGCCGCGCTTTGAGCGGTCTGCGGGCGCCGCGCTCCAGGGATGGCGATCACGATGGCGGAGAGCCCGAGCAGCCACGCGAGCGCGACCTCCGCAGGGGCGGCGACACTGCGCTCGGCGACCTCGGTCAGCGGCTCGCGGCGCGGCAGCGCCGCGGACCGGCGCGGCCCGCCGAGCGGCGAATGCGCGATCAGCGCTATCCCGAGCTCGTCGCAGCGCTCGACGATCCCGCCGCGGACCGCGCGCTGATCGTTGAGGCTCAGGGCTACCTGAACCGCGCCGACCGGAGCGAGCTCGAGCGCATCGTCGAGCTGGCGGCGGTTGACATTCGAGAGACC
>DATNKY010000434.1:0-2032 GCA_035603155.1 Solirubrobacteraceae bacterium | reverse complement strand
GCGCCGCCGCCGCAGCGAGCGGCTCGAGTTCGACGAGCGCCACCTCCGGCCGCCCAGCGGCCAGTTCGAGTGCACCGAGCGCCGCACTCGCCTGCTCTTCGACGATCACGAGCCCGTGTCCGCGCGCGATCTGCCGGGCCCTGTCGGCGCTGGCCCGTGCAGCGTCGACCTGGCCGGTCGCTGCCTCGAGGCCGGCGATCGTCGCCAGCGCGTATGCAAGCGGGGCTTCATCGCCGGTGTCCTCGGCGAGGCGGACGGCTTCGGTCGCGTCCGCGAGCGCGGCGGCCCACGCTCCGGTCCGGTAACCGAGCTCGGCGCGGAGCACGAGCGCCTGGATCAGCAGTCCGGAGGCGCGGAGCTGGCGCGCGTCGCCGATGATGTCGCCGAGGAGCGCGCCCGCGCGCCCGAACTCGCCGAGCCAGATCAGAGTCCCGGCGACATACTCGGCGCCGGCCCGGACTCGGCGCGACTCGTAGAAGCCGGCGACTCGCTCGAGCAGCGGCCGCGCCCGGGCGCGCTCACCGCAGAGCGTCAGCACCGTTCCCAGCGTCTCGCTGACCGACAGCGATGTCTCCTCGGAGACCGGCGCGTGCTCGCCGGCCGCCGATGCAGCTTCCAGCGCAGCGCGGAGGTCACCTCCCACCACCGCCGCGCTCGCCGCATAGGTCAGGCTGAGCGCGGCCAGGTCCGGGTCGCGAGCGCCCGCTTGCTCGGCGACCCTGAGGTAGCGGCGATACGCCGCCTGCATCGAGCCGCGCCTGGCCTCAACGTGGGCCTGGAGAAAGTCCGCGCGCGCGAGGATGTCCTGGTTCGGACTCGCCGTCCGAGCGTCGACCGCGAGCTGCTCGGCCCAGGCATCGCGGCCGGCCCGGCGGGCGCTGTCGGCTGCGGCCAGAAGTCGTCGCGCGCGGTCGTCGACGTTTCCCGATAGCCGCGCCGCGTGCTGCAGGGTCTGTGCCGCTCGGAGATATCCCGATCTTGTGCGGTGCACCTCGGCTGAGCGCTCCAGTTGCGCCGCCAGGTCGTCGTCAGCGGTGAGCGTGCCCGCAGCACGATGCAGCAGCGCGTGGTCGTCGGCGCCTCGTCCGCTGAGCGCATCGGCCAGTGCCAAATGGGCGGTGCGCAGCTCGGGGGGTCCCGCCTGCGCGATCACCGCCTCGCGGACGAGTGGATGGTTGAACGTCGCGCGGCCGAGCTCGATCCGCAGCACCGACGCCCGCTCGAGCGAGGCCCATGCGTCGGAGTCGACATCGCGCAGCGCGGCCGCATCGACGAACGCCTGCAGCTCGGACTCGTGGTCGAGAGCGGCGATCAACGCGGCCTCCCGTTCGGGCCGGGAGAGCTCGATCACACGTGCGCCAAACAGCCGCCGAACCAGGCTCGAGACCGGTTCTGTGCTGGGCGCCGCCAGTGAATCGGTGCCGCGCGCGCGAGCCAGCTCTCGCACCGCGAGCGGTACGCCACCGCTCAGCTCCGCGACCCGTTGAACGGGGATCGCGTCGGCACCGTCGCCGGCCCCCAACCGCCGCGCAAGCTCGACCGACTCAGCACGAGTGAGTGGGTCGAGCGAGATACGGCGAAACCCCAGTCGATCGAAATCCTCGCGCTCGACCAGTTCCTGCCGGCCGGCCAGCAGCAGCATCACCGGCTCGTCCTCCAGCCGCCGGAACGCGAGCAGCAGCGACCGGAGCGTCGCCTGATCGACCCACTGCGCGTCGTCGACCGCGATCAGCACCGGGAATCGCTCGGCGGCGGCTGCGAGCGTCGCGAGCACTGCCCCCGCAACCGCGAACTCATCTGGCTGCGGTGCGTCGGCCCGACCCGCGTCGGTCAACGCCCCGCGGGCGGCGGATGCAAGCCGCTCGATGTCGGCACGCAGCGGCCGCAGCAGTGTCCGAAGCCCCCCGAACGGCCACTCGGCGTCGAGCTGAATCCCCGTCGCGCGCAGCAGCTCAAAACCATCGGCGATCTCCGTCGCCTCCGACACGAGCGTGGTCTTTCCGATCCCGGCCGCGCCGACCAGCAGAGTTCC
>DATNKY010000515.1:0-6083 GCA_035603155.1 Solirubrobacteraceae bacterium | reverse complement strand
TCGCCGCCGCTGAGCTTGACCTGCACCCGGCGCAGGCGGGAGCTCTTCTGCAACTCCACTCGCCGCTGCCGATGACCGAGCTCGCCGCGCTCCTCGCGTGCGACAACTCGAATGTGACCGGGCTCATCGACCGGCTCGAGGCGCGGGGACTCGTCGCCCGCCAGCCGAGCTCCGAGGACCGGCGCGTCAAGCATGTCGTCCTGACTGCAACCGGGCGGCGGCTGCGCGAGCGGATGCTGGCCCGTGTCGGGCGACCCACCCGGGGCTTTGAGCGTCTCTCCCCTGACGAGCAGCGTCAGCTGGGTGACCTCCTGCGCCAGGTGATCAGGGACGACGCGGCCGCATAGCATCGGGATCGCCCGAGCGGACGTGAAGGGATCGCCGCGCGTCGAACTTGGGCGGGAGCCTCGGGCGGCCGCGGCCCCGCCGGCTTAGGACGTGGCCCGAGCCAGAATAGTGCTGCTCGCGCCACGAACGTGTGTTCGTGACTGAGCTAGACTTGATTCCTTGTCGCTTATCGTGCAACCGTCGCTGTTTGGCTCGCTGGGCGAACTCGGCATCGCCGGGCTCGGCGCCGCCGTCGAGCGCCGCCCCCTATCTGACGGAGCCTGGGTCGACCTGCGGCCCGGGTTCGTCACCGCGGCCGACGAGCTCTTCGATGCCCTAGCCGGCGCTGTGCCGTGGCGCGAGGAGCAGATGCACATGTACGACAACGTCGTGCGCGTACCGCGGCTTTTGGCCCGCTATTCGCAGGACCAAGCGCTCCCCCATTCGGTGCTTGGCGAGGCCCGTTCGGCGCTCAATTCCCATTACGCCGAGGAGCTCGGCGAGCCCTTCGTCAGCGCCGGGCTCTGCCTGTACCGTGACGGTAGCGACAGCGTCGCCTGGCACGGAGATCGCATCGCGCGCGAGAGCCCGCGCGACACGATGGTGGCGATCATCTCGCTCGGCGCCACAAGACCGTTCGGGCTACGGCCGAAGTCCGGCGGTCCGGGACTGCGACTCCAAGTCGGCCACGGAGACCTGCTCGTGATGGGCGGAAGCTGTCAGCGCACCTGGCAGCATGGCATTCCCAAAGTCGCCAACTGTCTGGGCGCGCGGATCAGCATCCAGTTCCGACCACACTGGGGCAACGACCTGGGCAAACCCGCCGCCGACCGCAGCGACGGGTAGGCGACGCTGTCCCTCCCACGCCTCCGCGTTCAGGCACCCGTCAGGTAGCCGGCTGCCGCGCATCAGTCCCGCGCCTGCGTGAGCTTGTCCGTTATCGGTCGGGCGCGTCGTCGATGGTGATGCCGTTGGATCCGATGCGAAATTCTCGGACTCGAGGATCGTTGCTGCTGGCGCGTGTCTTGAGCGCGGTGACGGCGCGGCGGATGGTCGACTCACCACGGATGTATTGGAGGATGAGTACGTTGTCGGAGAGGTGGGAGACGCCGTATTCGGAGAGGCGATTGACACCGAAGAGATCCGGGAGCTCGGTGGTCATGAACAGGCTGACGCCTGTCCGTGAGCAGCGTTGGATCAGTGAGTACATGTATTCGCGAAACCCGATCTCGTCGCCGCTGGCGAACAGTACGTCGGTGAGGCTGTCGATCAGAACGCGCTTGGCTCCCAGCCGGTCGATTGCGTCGAGGAGCTCGTAGATCCACTCATCTATGTAGAGGTCGACCGGTGAGCGATACAGCATCGTCACGGAGTCATCGAGCGACCAGCCGAACGTTTGTGCAACACGCGTGAGCTGGGTCGGGTTTTCCTGAAGGCTCGCGATGATCCCCGGCTCACCGGCCGCGGCGCCCGCAACGATGAAGTGCAGTCCCATGAGCGTCTTCCCGATACCCGATGGCCCCGCGCATAGCGTTGACGATCCCGGCCAGTAGCCATCGGTGAGCATGTCATCGAGGGCGTCGATGCCCGTTGACACTCGCTCGACGCCGAGGTCGTAGTCCGAGGCGTCGACAGTATCGGCGAGCCGCGGGAAGACGCTCAAACCGGCGGTGCTGATGCGATATGAGTGCTGGCCGGAGAGGTAGTTGCTGCCGCGCAGCTTGACCACCTCAAGCACGCGACTGGAGCGCTCACCCGACCGGCGGTAGCCCAGGCCGAGGATGCTGTCGGCGACCGCGGCCTCAGGTTCGCGGGAGATCGCGTCGAGGTCGTACTCACCCAGCCAGAAGCTCGAGCCGGCCACCGCGCTGGTATCCATCGCGAGCTCGAACAGGAAGCTTCGAAAGTCGCGGGGGGTCGTCGCGTATGCCGCGAGCGCCTTGAAGCTGTCGATGATCAGGACGCCTGGATGCCGCTCACGCAGGATCGCGCGGAGCCGCTCGAGTATTCGCGGCAAGCCCCCTTCCTCGAGATCTTCGCCCAGGCTTTCGTAGAACACGCGCTTTCCGACGCCGGCGACATCGAAGAACTCGAGTGTCTGCCCAAAACGGACCAGCTTGTCAAGGGGCTCCGAGACCGTCGAGAGATACACGGCCGGCCGCTCCACCGTCGCGTTGGCGAACGCGTATTGCTCGGCGAGAATCGTCTTGCCGCTGCCCGGTGGCCCGACGATGAGGTGGATCGCGTTTGCCGGCAGCCCGCCGCCAACGATCGCGTCAAGCCGGCCGGTACCGCTTAGGAGACGTTCGGTCACTGTCGCATCGACCGCTGCCGGGTGATCGCGCTTGTCCCGAGCAGGTCACGAATGGTCGACACGAAAACCAACGGGTCGATCGGCTTCTGCAGAAACGCCGTCGCTCCGAACTCGGCGGCCACCTCGCGGGCCGCGAGCGGCGACACAGCGATCACCGTTGCCCCGGCCTGCTTGAGCCGTTCGATCAGCCGGCCGCCGACGCCTCCCGAGAGCAGCAACTCGACAACCACGATCTGTGGCATGAGCTCGTCAAATTTCTGCTCCGCGTCCTCGGCGGAGGAGGCAATCTCCACCCGAAATCCTTCCGTGCGAAGAAGATAATCCTCGAGACTCGCCGCAAAACGGTCGCGTTCGGCGATCAGGATCAGTATCTCCGCCTGTTCGTCGGCCTCGCGCGCGCTAACCAGGTCAGCGCCTTGGTCGATGTGCTCAGCGAGCAGACGGTGAGCGTCGCCCGGCGAGAACCCCTGGTCGATCTGCTCGACGACGAACGATAGTTGTGCGAGTTGGATGCGCGTATACCGCCGCTGCCCGCCCGAGCTGCGGACCGCGGTCACGAGTCCATAGCGCTCTTCCCAGTTGCGTAACGTCGAGACGGGCACGCCGACCATCCGCGAAACAACGCCGATGCTGTACAGAGCTGGCTCCACCGGTCAACGGTACGGTTTGACCGCGGGCCGGGGGGAGCCGCTCTCAGGCATTCTGGGGCTCACGCACGACGACCGAGTCCGTGCGTCAGCCGGGCAGCGGTGCGACTGGGTCACAGTCGCGCGAGATGATCGGCAGATGAGCGCGCACCCCCGCTAGGTCCAGCATTCGCTCAACGGCGCGTGACCCATTGATCACCCGCAAGCGATCGGTGTCCTCGCAGACGGCGTGCATCCGAATCAGCAGGTGGATCCCGGTCGAATCCATGAAGCTCAGCTCCGTCAGGTCCAAGACGATCATCTCCGCATCGTCATCCCCGAAGACGGCATCGAACGTGCTCTCAAGCAGCGGCGCCGTCGCGAGATCGAGCTCACCGACCGGAATCAAGCGACGAACCCCTCCCTCCTTCGTCTCGCGAACCGACAACGGGCCCGACGTGATCATGCTCACTTGCTCAGCTCCCCACACGAGAAACGTAAAAAACTCACGAACCGGTAGCCACAAATCGTCAGCGGCGACGGATCTGCGGCTCGCCCACTATATACCTCCTCAATAGCTAAGTCAAAGCTCCGCAATAGCTTGCCACAACATGACGGGGCCAAGGCTCGTCTCGGACTGACAGCTACGGTTCGCGGTCGGCGGGGTGGCCTGCTTCGATCAGCCGTCCGCGTTCAAGTTCGGCGTTGAACTCGGCGCCAAGGAGGATCACCGTGTTGGTGATCCACAGCCAGATCAGGAACAGGACGATGCCGACGCGGGCCACAGCGCGACCAGCAGAGCGGCGATGACCAGGATGCCGGCAGTGCCTCGGTGACCTCCGACGTTGTGGATCGCGTTGGTGAAGAAGCCGGGAGTCTGCTGTCCAGCTACGCGACGGCGTTAGCGGGGCTTTTGGGAGGTACCGCTACCGGGATTCGAACCCGGGGTTCCGCCGTGAGAGGGCGCTCAGCAGTCCGGTGGCATCCGGCAATATCCTACATTTGCAGGGGGAACTCGTTAGGTCGTCAATCGACACTGCCGCCAAAAATGCACCCCTGATGTCGGCTGTGAGTGGGCTGAGCGGAGCGATACGGACGGCGTGTCGGCGCTCGGCACCACAACCCGGTACGAAGAGCTGGTAGGCCTGCCTTCGTAGTGGCTGCGGGAACCCGACGACGCCGTACGGATCCCATGGGCTCGTCTACGACCGCCGCGCGGACCTCGGCAATGCGCGTTCTGCAGCGTCCACCCAGTCGGTGGCGAAGCGTTCATTGCGCGCTGAGCAGGTGAGGTTGTGGCGCCACGAAGGGCGCGTGCCCGAGCTAATTTGGGCACCTCGCCTAGCCAGAATGCCGCTTTGGACCAGTGCAGAAGCCTCCATGGCCGGCCAGGATCGGCGCGGAAGTTCTGGTGATTCGTGACAGAAGTCTGGGGTCAGGCTGCTCGCTGAGGCGAGCGAGGGCGAGCTCGCGCGTCAGCGGCCAGGTTCCTGCGCGGCGGGGGGCCACGTTAGCCGGGTTGGCAGGTATTCGCCGGGCCATTCGGCGTAGGCCTGGTCTGCGTTGGTGGTCTCTGTGGCCGCGGACGCGCCGTGCTGTTGTGCTGCGTGGCTGACGGGGAATCGGATTGGATCGTCGGGTCGTGCGCCGATCATCAGGATCGCGCATGGTTCGGAGCCGGCGCCGACGAACACGTGGTGAGTTTCGGCTGGGCAGTGGAAATAGTCCCACTGCCGCAGCTCTCGCTGCTGTTCTTCGACGATCAGCGTGCACCGGCCCGAGATCACGAGGAAGCCTTCTTGGGCTCCTTCTGAGTGATAGAGCGCGTTGGGCTGGCCTGGGTTCAAGACGGTGACGTGGGCACCGAAGTCGCTGAAGGGATGCTCGCGAGGCTCCAGCGGAAAGGTCGCTCCGCCCTTGTGCTCGTTGCTCACCGCGAGGGCCTGGTCGACGTTGAGCACGAACCATCCTTCGGATGTGATGTAGCGGCCGTAGGGGGTTTCGGCGGCAGTCGCTTCGTTCATCGGCGCTCGCTTCGTGTCGTTGGTTTGTCTGATCGGGAGAGATGCTGTGGTGCCGCGGCGGGTAGCCGTGCGCGGAGTTGCGGGAGGTTCGCCTCGGCCCATCCGAGGTGGGCCTCGAGTTCGGCGAGCCCGAGCCGCAGCGTCATCCGCGGAAGCTCTTGCGGGGCTGTGAACACGGCCTCAGCGCCGATATGGCGCAGAGCGCTCAGCCGCTCGCTGAGCTGGTCGCGGAAGCGTTCGACGAGCGCCACCAGTGCGGCGGGATCGCCGTAGTCGCCGAAGAACAGCTTCAGCAACAGCACGCTGAGATTGCCGAGCGGGTCCGGTTCGGGGGTGTTGATCCAGCGGCGCAGCACCGCGCGCCCACGAGTGGTCAGGTGCCAGAGATGCTTGTCGGGCTTGCCGACCTGCGCCACGACACGCCGGCGCGCCAGACCGCGCTGTTCTAAGCGAGGCAGGACCTCGTAGACATGGCTCTTGGCCGGCGACCAGAAGAACCCGATCCCTTCCTCGGCCTGTCGCAACAGCGTGTAGCCGGAGGATTCGCCATAGCGGGCGAGCATCCCGAGCAATGCCTGCTCGGTCGTGGTCAGTTGCTTAGTCGGCGCGCCCTCTGGCATAGTCCGCTACGGACTATGGCATCTCCGATCGGCATCCGTACGCTCGTCACGATCGCCTTCACCGGCGTGGCGCTCACGCTGGCTGGCTGCGGGAGCCACGGACCAGCCCGGACACGCTCAAACGCCACGCACGCGCCCCGACCAAGCAAGACATCAGCCGCGACCAGCCTCC
>DATNKY010000505.1:0-4617 GCA_035603155.1 Solirubrobacteraceae bacterium | reverse complement strand
CCATCGGCCGGTCGCTCGGTCATCGGCACGAAACCCTACGCCTCGGCGGCCACCGAGTCACCCGAACAATCCTGACGGTGCTCGCTAAGCCTTGACCGCGACCGGGTCACCCAGCCGCACCGGACCGGGATCGAGCACCGCGCCATAGATCCCGAACGGAATCGGCTCGGTGCTCATGACCACCCGGCGGTAGCTGGCCAGCAGCTTCAAGGTCGGGAGATCGGCGACCGCCGTGTCGGGATCGCGGGTCGTTACCGCGCAGCGGCCGATGTTGCCGCGAAACGCGACCCGGGCCGGGCCGATCGTGACCTCGCGGCCGACCCAGGTGTCCTCCTCGTACGGCTCCAGACCTTCGACCTCGATCAGCATCCGGAAGCGCCGCACGTCCACCGAGCCCTTGTCGGCGACCTCGGCCAGGTGGTCGACCGACGCGCGCGAGATCAGCGAGACGCCGCCGTCACGGCCCCGGTCGACGCCGACCTCGGGCTCGACGATCCGCAGCGGGGCGCCGATGTAGTGCGAGAGCGCAGCGGACCATGGGCCGAGCACGAGGCGCGCGGCGGACGGTTGCGAGAAGAAGCTGATCGTCAGCTGCTCGCCGTGGCGCACGGGTGCCCTGGTCTCGCCGCCGTCCGGGAACGTCAGCGCCAGCTCGTCGGACTCGAGGTCGTAGCTGCTGCGCACGGTCTGGAGCTTGGGAAAGTTCTTTGCGTTGACCATCCGGTCGCGCGCGTCAATCACGCAGAAGGCGCGGTTTCCGCGCGCACCGAGCGCGTCGAGCTCGACGTGGTCCACGGTCGCGAGCCGCGTGCTCTTGACGGCGGTCGTCGCCAGTCCTGACACGTAGGCACTCATCAGTCATCCGAGAATAGGCCCGGCGAACGTCCGTCGCCGGTCCCCCGTGCTTGTGCGCCGTCAGGCGCTCGCCTGCTCGGCCCAGTCGCGGTACAGCTCCCAGTAGCGCCCGCCCTCGTCGAGCAG
The DNA here is from genome assembly GCA_035603155.1 of Solirubrobacteraceae bacterium. Classification (GTDB taxonomy): domain Bacteria; phylum Actinomycetota; class Thermoleophilia; order Solirubrobacterales; family Solirubrobacteraceae; genus Palsa-465. The sequence goes on along the minus strand of DATNKY010000505.1, from coordinate 3,636 downwards.
CTCGTCGTGCGTGCCCTGCTCGACGATCTCCCCGTTCTCCATCACGAGGATCCGCGACGCGTGCCGGATCGTCGACAACCGGTGGGCGATCACGATCGAGGTGCGCCCGGCGACGAGTCGCCGCAGCCCCTGCTCGATCAGGCTCTCGGTCCGCACGTCGACGTTCGATGTCGCCTCGTCGAGCACGAGGATCCGTGGGTCGGCCACCAGCGCCCGCGCGAATGCGACCAGCTGGCGCTGGCCGGCCGAGAGCTGGACGCCGCGCTCGCCGACCTGCGTGTCGTAACCGCGCTCCAGCGCCATGATGAACTCGTCGGCCCCGACGGCACGCGCCGCGTCGCGGATCTCCGCGTCGGACGCGCCCGGGCGCCCGAACGAGATGTTTTCGCGCACGGTTCCGCTGAACAGGAAGCCCTCCTGCGGCACCATCCCCATCTGCGAGCGCAGCGACGCCGCCGTGACCGTACGGAGGTCGTGCCCGTCGACCGCGACGGTCCCCTCCGTCGGGTCATAGAAGCGCGCCACGAGCTTGGCGAACGTGGACTTGCCGGCGCCGGTCTCGCCCACGAGCGCGATCGTCTCGCCGGGGGCGATCTCGAGATTGACGTCGCGCAGCGCCCACGCACCGTCGGCGTCTGAGCCGTACTTGAACGAGACGTCCTCGAAGCTGAGCTCGCCGCGGATTCGCGGCAGGTCGGTCGCATTCGGAGCGTCGACGATCTCGGGACGCTCGTCGAGCAGTCCGAAGATCTTGTCGAGCGCCGCCATGCCCGACTGATAGGTCGTGTAGAGCTGCGAGAGCTGCTGAATCGGGTCAAAGAAGTTGTTCAGCGCCGCGATGAACGCGAACACGACGCCCGTCGAGGTGTGGCCGTTGATCGCCTCGATCCCGCCGGCCACGAGGATCTCGACCGTCACGAAAGCCGACAGCAGCTCGACCCCGGGGAAGTAGGCCGCGTTGAGTTTGACCGTCGTCATGTTGGCCGCACGATTCTCGTCGTTGAGCTCGCGGAACTGCCGGATGTGCTGGCGCTCCTGTCCGAACGCGCGTACCACGCGGATCCCGGACAGCGTCTCCTGCAGGTAGCCGGTGATCGAGGCGATCTTCTCCCGGGTCATCCGGTAGGCATCGGCCGACGCGATCCGGAATGCGACCGCGCCGATCGCCAGCAGCGGCAGCGCGATGAAGGTCAGCAGCGCGAGGTGCAGATCGAGCACGCACAGGATCACGAGCACGCCTAGCAGCGTCAGGCTCGACTGGATCAACGTCGCCAGCCCGTCCTCGACGAGCTGGTCGAGCGCCTCGACGTCGTTGGTCATCCGCGAGATCACGACCCCGGCGCGGTTGCGCGAGTAGAACCCGATTGACAGCGACTGCAGGTGGGTGAACAGCTTCAGCCGCAGGTCCTGGAGCGCGCGCTGGCCGACCCAGCCAACGAGGTAGGTCTGGGCGTAGGTGGCGATGCCGTAGACGACCGCTGAGATCAAGAACACGACCACGACGACGTCGAGCGTGTGGACATCGTGCTGGTCGATTCCCTTGTCGATCGCTACCTTGGCCAGCGGCGCCGGCGCGAGCGCGGCGGCGGTCGCGATCACCAGCGAGGTGAACATCGCGGCCACGCGCCACTTGTACGGCGAAAGCAGCTCGGCGAGGCCGCGCAGCTTGCGCCCACGCCCGCCGGTCTCCTGCAGACGCCGTCTGATCTCGAGCCGGGCGATGCTCACAGTCCTGCCACCTCCGCCGGCTTTCGGGTGGTCAAGAAAACCTGATCGGGCATCCCCTTCTCGACGATTTCGCGGTACAGATCGGAGCTCTCGAGCAGCTCGTCGTGCGAGCCGTCGGCGGTGACGTGTCCGTTCTCGAGCACGACGATGCGGTCGGCGAGCGCGATCGTCGACAGGCGGTGAGCGATCACGAATGTCGTGCGGTCGGAGAGCAGGTCCCTGAGGCCCGCCTTGATCTCCATCTCGGTCGAAGAGTCGACCGACGAGGTCGCGTCGTCGAGGATCAGGATCCGCGGGTCGGCGAGGATCGCGCGCGCGATCGCGATTCGCTGGCGCTGCCCACCGGACAGCGTCAGCCCGCGTTCGCCGATCCGGGTGTCGTAGCCGTCGGGAAGCCGTTCGATGAAGCCGGACGCCTGGGCCGCCGCCGCAGCCCGCTCCACGTCTTCGCGCGGGGCGTCGGGCCGCGCGTAGGCGATGTTGTCGTGCACGGTCGCCGAGAACAGGAATGGGTCGTCGTTGACGACCGCGATCGCGTTGCGCAGGCTGCGGATGTCGACCGAACGGACATCGGCGCCATCGATCTCCACCCGTCCCTCGGTCACGTCATAGAGGCGTGGCAACAGCTGCACCAGCGCCGATTTACCCGAACCCATCGCGCCGACCAGCGCCACCGTCTGACCCGCGGGAATCTCGAGGTTGACGTCATTCAGCACCGGGTGTGTCGTGCCCTCGAACGTCAGCCCGACGTGTTCCAGCTTCACGTTGCCGCCGCCGTCGGGCAGCGCCGGCGCGTCGGGCGGGGCGACGATCTGAGGCTCGCGATCGAGGATCTGGAAGATCCGGGCGCCGGAGGCCGTCGAGCGCTGCGCCGCGCCGAGCATGTACCCGAGCGTCCGCATCGGCGAGATCAGCATCAGCAGGTATGCGTAGAAGGCGGTGAACGCGCCGATGCTCAGTGAGCCGTTGATCACCTCGCGCCCGCCGAACAGCAGGATCGCGGCGAGCCCCAGATTCGGCAGGAAGCTGATCAGCGGGTTGAACAGCGCCTGGATCCGGGTGGCGATCATCTGCTGGTCGAAGACGCGCTCGACCGAGTGGCGGAAGCGTCCGAGCTGGCGGTCCTCCTGCGCGAACGCCTTGACGACCCGGACGCCGGAGACGTTCTCCTCGACGTCGGCGGTCAGTTCGGCGATCCGCTGCTGTGCCTCCTGCATCGCCGGGCGCGACCTGTGTCCGTACCGGTCGGCAATGAGAACCACGAACGGGACCGGAGCGAGCGAGATCGCCGCCAGTCCCGGCTGGAGCACGAACATCGCCACCGCTGCGAGCAGGATCGTGACGACCGACTGGGCGATGAAGATCAGGCCGTAGCCGAGAAAGAACCGCACCGATTGCAGGTCGACGGTCGCTCGCGACATCAGCTGCCCCGTCTGCTGGCGGTCGAAGAACGAGAGCTCGAGGCGCTGCAGGTGCCCGTACAGCCCGTTGCGCAGGTCCACCTCGACGGCGAGCGACACCTCGCCGGCGATCAGGCGCCGGAACACGCTCAACACCAACCGGACCAGGCCAGCGACCGTGATCGCGAGCGCGAGCAGCAGTAGCTCGTGGCGGTCGTGCGCGCGAATCGCGTTGATCCCGACGCCCGTGAGCCACGGAATCAGGACCGTCCCGCCGAGGGCCCCGAAGGCAAGTACGAACGACCAGATCACGCCCTTTCGGTAAGGACGCAAAAAGCCGAGCAGCCGCCAGAACGTTGACATACTATACAAAGTATAGTGCCTTAAATCACGATCCGCCGAGCGGTCGCGTGGGGCTGCGCCTTCGCTCGCTGGTCACCGGCGCGTACCAGCGTCGGTGCGATGTTCGAACGCCACCGGGGACTCGTGGCTGCCGCGAGTCGGCGCT
>DATNKY010000379.1:0-2193 GCA_035603155.1 Solirubrobacteraceae bacterium | reverse complement strand
GGGCCGTGGCCGCCGCGCTGATTCTCGATCGGGCGCGAGGACTCTAGGTGCTGCGGCGCGCCACCAGCTTCGGGAGCGAAGTCACGAGCCGCGGGATGTCCGAGCGCGCGTGGTCGAACGCGTCGTCGAGCGCGGACGCGGCGTCGGTCTCGATCGTGGCGCCGTGGCCTACGAGCAGCATCGACGGCCGGTATCGCGCGAACTGCGACTTTGGGGGCGTGAGCCGCAGCATCGGATGGACGCCGGCGCGGCGCCCGAGCGCGAACGGTGGCGCGGTGCCAATTGCCTCGGCCACGATCAGCGCGCGTTCGCGCTCCCACCACAGCGCGACCTCATGCCAGCCCCAGCGCGACAGGACCGGCACGGGCTCGAACGGCGTGTCGGGCGCCCGGTCGGGAAGGCGGAGCAGCGGCACGTCGAGACGGGCAGCGATCGCCTCACAATCGCGGTTGTGGCGGTCGAGCAGCTGAAAGACCCCCGCCGGGCTGCCGAGCGACTCGACCTCGCGCAGCGCGGGACCGTCGTCGAACGGGTCGACCAGCCACACCCGATCCTCACTGCGCAGCGCGTGCGCGGTGCGGACCATCATGCCCGGCTCGGTCCACGTGAGCCCGATCGCGTGGCGCTGGAGCGTCGCGCTCATAGGATCACGACGACCCGGAGACACATTCGGCGTTGACGTAGCCCGACCGGAACGGACTGGCCTCGCCGGTGTGCTCGTCGAACGTGTGGCGCCAGACGCAGCCGGTGTCGTTGGCGAGCAGGTGGATCGACACCGACGTCTCTTCGGAGGTCGTCCGCACGCGATGCACATCGTCGCGCGGCGGCAGCAGCGTGTAGAAGTCACCCGGGTTGACCGGGCGCCGGCGCAGGAGCGCGAGTCGCCCGTCGCCGGGTCGGTAGAACTCCTCGTCCTGAACCCCGCGGTAAACGCCGACGAGGCCCCACGCGAGGTGATCGTGGACCGGCGTCATCGCGCCGGGCGGCACGACCAGGCTGAACAGCGACAGCGACCGGTCGGCGGCTCGGAACATCAGCCACTGCCCGATCCCGCCGCCCATCCCGCCCTCGGGTGCCGGCTCTTGGAACGACGTGGGTACCCACTCGCGATCGGCGAGTAGCTCCGCGAACAGCGGCCTGATCAGCTCGCATGCCTGCGGTGGCGACTGCGTCTGGGCGATCCGTTCGCGCACGTCCGCGACGAACGCGCGCACCCGGGCGGTGTCGAGCCGGTACTCGTCGGCCTCGAGCGGCGGGAGCGGACGGTGCTCGGCGTGGAGGTCGCACATCGCACCCGGAAGCCTAGACGGCGCGCGGTTGCGCCGCTGTCCGTCGATGCAGCAACCTTCCCGGTTGTCGTCTCGACGCTCTAAGCCGATACTTACTGATGATGGGCTCCCGCGAGATCGCGCTGTCCGAGCTGATCGGCGCGTTGTCCAGCGCGCTGGATATCGCCGAGGGAGAGCCGCCTGGCCACGCCGCCCGGTCGTGCCTGATCGGCATGCGCGTCGCCGACGTGCTCGGACTCGACGCCGCCGTCCGCTCTGACCTGTTCTACGCGCTGCTGCTCAAGGACGCCGGATGCTCGGCGAACTCCGCGCACATGTCGGCCCTGTTCGGTGCCGACGACCAGGAGGCCAAGCGGACCTCGAAGCTCGTGGACTGGGCGCGGCCGGTGTCCGCGCTCGTGTGGTCGCTCAAGACCGTCGCCCCCGAGGGGTCCTTGAGCGAGCGCGGCGAGCGCTTGCGGGCGATCCGCAACGAGGGTCGCGTCACGCGCTCGCTGATGCGGGCACGCTGCCACCGCGGCGCCGAGATCGCCCTGAAGCTCGGCTTCTCCGAGGCGACGGCCGAGGCGATCCGGGGGCTCGACGAGCACTGGGACGGCCGCGGCCAGCCGCTCGGCCTGCGTGGAAACGAGATTCCGCTGGCGGCCAGGATCATGTGCCTCGCGCAGACGGTCGAGGTGTTTCACGCCACGCGGGGGCTGAACATCGCCTATCGCGTGGCCACCAAGCGCAGCGGGCAGTGGTTCGACCCGACGCTGGTGAAGGCCCTCGACACGTTCCGCACCGACGCGCGGTTCTGGGAGTCGCTGCGCGCGCCGGACGTGTCCCTGGTCGAGCCGCCCGGCCGCGTGCTCACCGCAGACGAGGACCGACTCGATGGGATCGCCGAGGCATTCGCCGATGT
>DATNKY010000411.1:0-4489 GCA_035603155.1 Solirubrobacteraceae bacterium | reverse complement strand
CCCCATCGCCGAACTCGCCGTTAAGATCGGTCGCAACCTGGAGGGCAACCCGCGTCTTGCCGACACCCCCAGGTCCGGTCAGCGTGAGCAGGCGAACCGATGGCGCCCTCAGGAGCTGAGCGATCTCCGCTCGCTCCCGCTCGCGCCCGAGCAGGGGTGGGAGGCCCTCCGCAAGCTCGATCGTGCGCTCGGTCGCCATCTGGTCACGTTCGTTCAGGACTGCCGTTACGAAGAGCCAAGCCTAACGCGCCGAGCGAGTAAGACGAGGTCAATCCGACCGGATCCGCGCGGGCTCCATGCCGGATGCGATCGGCCGAGCGCGCCCGACCTCGGGCCGTGCACGGACGAGAACGTAGCGATGCTTGTCGCTGCGCAGGCGAGACGCGAGTAATTCGGTTGGCAGCAGGGCGCCGGACGTTGCCCTGAGGTTGAACGCCTTCTCCGAGCCTCGCCTTGCTTCAGGATTGCTTCCAAAAACGCTGGCAGCGTTCGCTCCGCAGCCGAAAAGAACGGCGACGCGGACCCCGCCAACTCCCTGAGCTCACCCCGAACCTCGCGCGTGTACTGCGGCGACGACCAAGCGGGGATTACCGCCGGTTCGATCGTGAAGCCCCGGGATCGCAAGCCGCGCCAACTCGCTTTTCGTCAGCGGCTCCAGGCGCACAACCGCGGTCGGAGCCAACCGGCGGACGGGGTCGCCATCCGCCACTTCTTCGTTGCGAAGCGTTCCAACCACGGCAACCGGCAGCGCCGCGCACCTCCTCTGCATGTAGGCAAGTGCCCCGAGGGTGCTGGCGTCAGCCCGATGCAGATCGTCGAGCAAGAGGACGAGCGGAGCATTCGCCTCGACGAGCGCAACGAGGGCTTCGAGCGCGTCCACTTCCGCGAACGGGGGGTCCTCGGCGCCGAAACGCAGTTCGGGGAGGATTCCGCGCAGGGCGGGCAGCGCGCCGGCCTCCGGCATCAAGTCCCGCAGTGCGTCACGAATCGCCGTGGCAAGTGGCACGTACGGTAGCGGGCGTTGCAGCTCCGAACAATTCGAGCGTCCGATCCGCACCCCCTGCAGCGCGGCGACAAGCTCATCGAGCAGGCGAGACTTCCCAAGACCAGCCTCGCCCTCCACCAACGTCAATGTGAACGAACCATCGAGCGCCCGGCGAGTAACAGTCTCGAGTGTCGCTTGCTCACTGACGCGACCGAGAAGAGCGACCGGAGACTCGTCGCGTTGCGCCGCTTCTCGGCCGCGCGGAGGCCCCGGGAGGAGCGACGCGAGGTCGTCTTGACGCACTATTGCTGAGTGAAGCGCTCTGCTGTCGGGCATCGGCTCCAGCCCGAGCTCCTCGTCGAGGACCGTGCGAAGCCGCGTGAACGTCTCAAGGGCCTCGCGCTGCCGTCCGAGCGCGTAAAGGGACAGCATGGCCAGCCGATGTGCGGGCTCGCTGAACCGATCCATGCCGATCGCCTTCTCTCCATGCTGGAGCGCAGCGCTGTAATCACACTCAACCAGCGCCAGCTCGGCGACGTCCAGCCGCGCATCAAGAACCCGCGACTGGTAGGCGCGGCGGAGCTCCGCCGCCCACTCCGCATATGGCTCGTCATCGAGCACCTCACCGCGCACAAGCGCGAGCGCGTGCTCAAGACGACGCCGAACGACGCGCGGTGGCTCTCCCACCGGACGCCCCAGCAGTGCGTCGAACCGGTCGAGATCGAGAGTGACCAGATCGGTGTCGAAACGGTACGCCCGCGCGTCGGTGACGACGAGCGCGCGTGCCCACTCCCGATCGGAGGTCAGATGACGACGGAGGACGGAAATGAACGTCTGGAGCGAGCAGGGAGCGTCCATGGGCGGCTCGTGCCCCCAGAGCAGGTCAGCGAGGCGATCGGTCGATACGAAGTGCCCGCGGGCGGCGAGCAGGATCTCGAGCACCTGCTTCGGCCTAATCCCGCCCAGGTCACCGGCGCCGAGCTCCTGCTCCCCGATGGTGATCTCCAACGTCCCGAAGAGCTTGACGGTGACCTCTGCAGGCATGGGTCTTGCCACCAAGCCAGCGTAGGTCAGTTACCTGGAGGCGAAATCGGCAGCATTGCCGTTGTTAGTTGCCGGTCTTCGCGGCCTGTCGGGCGGGCGGGTGCCTAGGCAATCCTGTCGCTCGTACTCAAGGTCGTGTGTACCTCGCGCCCGCCGGTTGCTGATCGAACGCAAGCGAATCCGCGAAAGCCCAGCGGCCGCTGGTACCCAGCCCGCGCATATCAGGCTGACCGCCCCATGGTGCAGCCGCACGCCCGTCAACGACGGTGTCGGTTTAGGGCGACACTTGACGTCGCACGGTCGCGGCTGCGCACGGTCGGGTTGCCCGCGGGAGCGCTGGGATCTAGTCTAGGCGGCGCGCCCGTCTGGTGATCGGGCGAAAGGCCTCTCGTGGTATCAAGCAGCGGCACTCTCGTTCCTGGCCCGCTAACGTCGTTTGTCGGTCGCGAAGACGATGCTGCAAACGTGTGCAGGTTGCTGCGCCGGACTGATGTGCGTCTGGTCACGCTGACCGGTCCTGGCGGGGTGGGAAAGACCAGCCTCGCTCGGCATGTGGCGGCGAAACTCGCTTGCGACTATGAGCATGGCGAATGCTTCGTCGCCCTCGAATCCGTCCGCGACCCCGCCCTGGTGCCGGCGGCGATCGCCCAGGCTCTCAGGCTGCGCGAGGCGGGCGCCGTGAGCCTGGTGGATCGCATCGGGTCGTTCCTGCTCGGCAAGCGGATGCTGCTCGTCCTTGACAACTTCGAGCACGTTGCGTCCGCCGCGACGGTGGTGGCCGAGTTGCTGGTTGCTTGCCCTTTGCTCGAAGTGCTGGCCACGAGTCGGGGGAGCCTGCGACTGTCGGGCGAGCACGAGTTTCCGGTCGCGCCACTCGCGCTGCCCGATCCCGCGCACCGCAACGAACTCGACGCGCTGGGCGCGTATCCCGGAGTCGAGCTGTTCCTCGAGCGGGCGATGGCCGTGCGCCCGGATTTCCGGCTTTCGGACGACAACGCGGCAGCGGTCGGCGAGATCTGTGCCCGTGTCGATGGTCTGCCGTTGGCGATCGAACTGGCGGCGGCGCGGGTGCGGCTGCTGTCGCCCGCTGAGATCGTCGAGCGGCTTGCGCATCCGTTTGAGCTGCTTTCGGGCGGGTCGCGTGACCTGCCCGACCGTCAACGCGCGTTGGGTGACACGATCTCGTGGAGTCTTGCGCTGCTCGACCGTGGCGCGCGGACGTTGTTTGCCCGCCTGGGAGTGTTTGCGGGCGGTTTTACGGTCGACGCGGCCGAGGCGGTCGGCGGTGATCCCGGCGCGGCGGGTGTCATCGATGCCCTTGCGGCGCTGATCGATCAAGGCCTGGTCCAGCGCCCGGTCGAGACGGGTCCCGCGTCGCGACCGAGGCTGCTCGAGACGATCCGTGAGTTTGCGCTCGAGGAGCTTGACGCGGGTGGCGAGCAGGACGACGTTCGCGCCGCGCACGCCGCCTTCTACGTCGCGCTGGCTCGCAGCGCTGATGGTGAGTGTCTCGAGCTCGAGCAGTCGAATCTGCGGGTCGCGCTGCGCTGGTATCTGGCCCGCGAAGACCAGGATGGCGCGCTCGCGCTGTCGTCGGCGTTGTCGGCGTTCTGGTTGTCGCGGGGCCATTTGACCGAGGGTCGACGCTGGCTCGAGCAGGCCCTCGCACTCGGCGACGGCCCGCCCACGGCGGACTGGGCTCGAGCGCAGGTCGCCGCCGGTCTGCTTGCCTACCATCAGGCCGACTACGCCGTTGCAGCTATGCATTTGCAGCGGGGCCTCGACCAATCTCGCGTGCGCGGCGACGAGGCGGATGTCGCGGGGGTGCTCGCGGCGCTCGCGCTTGCTCGCGCCCGCGCGGGCGACCTGGCTCCTGCACTGCATCTGGCCGAGGAGGCTGTGGACGCGTACCGCCGGCTCGACGACGAGGCCGGCGTTGGTCGCTCGCTCGAGACGCTGGGGCGCGTGCTGTGGATTCGGGGTGACTATGGGCAGGCACGCGCCCGGCTGCAGGAGAGCCTCGTGGTGGCCCGTCGCCACGGCGCTCGTGATGTCGCCGCGAGCGCGTTGCAGGGTCTCGGTTATGTGGCTCTGGTCGACGGTGACCTGGAACGCGCTTCCGAGCTGCTCGAGGAATCGCTGGCCGAGTTTCGGGAGCTTGGTGATCGCTGGTGGGCGCTGCGTGGGATCTGCGCGCTGGGCCACGTCGCCGCCCGACGGGGCGCGCACGCGGCGGCCCGCCTGCGGTTCGAGCAGGGGCTCGAGACCGCACGCGAGCTCGGCGACTCGATGCTCGAGGCGGCGTGCGTCGAGGGGTTGGCGGGCGCGCACGGGCCTGCCATGGCGGCGCGGTTGCTCGGGCCCGCCGAAAGCCTTCGTGAGCGCGCGGGCGCGGCGTGGCCGGCGTTCGTGAATGCCGACTCCGAGAGCAGCGCCGGCCGCGTGCGGCGCGCGCTGGGC
>DATNKY010000476.1:0-4063 GCA_035603155.1 Solirubrobacteraceae bacterium | reverse complement strand
CAGCACGCCGCGCTCGGCCGGGGCTCGGCAGATTCAGCGGTGCGCCAAGAAGAGCGCGCCCGAACCAACTGAATGCTACGAGGAGAGCCCCGGAATGAGTCCAGGTGTCAGTTCGCGCGCGGTGTGCCGGCGGACCTACATCGTGCCCTCCACGCGCCCATGTGCGTGTCGCGACAGAGAATTTTCACATTCGTGTTGACATACAGGAACGCTGCTGTATATGGTGCGCGAACAGTTTGGAGATAGAAGCGTTTCTACGTCTGCCGGAGACGTCCGTCCGGTGCGACAGAGATCGAAGGCCGAAGCGCTGACCAGCGCGGCGGAATCCCTAGGAGCCCGGAGGACGCAGATGTCAGAACAGGTGGCGGTGAAACGGCACACGTCGCGAGGGGCTCCTCGAATCGACGGCGCACGAGGGATTGCCATCCGGCCTTCGGGCCGGCGCTCGGTGCTGCTCGCTGTGCTCGTGTGTGCGGGCGTGGCGGCATTCGGGGCTGGAGCAGCGCAATCGCTCGCCGCGGGCCTGCCCGACCATCGTGCGTACGAGCAGGTCTCGCCGGCCAGCAAGGCATCCGAGGTCGAGCATCTGGTGATCATTACCGGTGACCAGGCCGCGCCGAACGGCAACTCGATCGGCTACATCGCGCTCAGCCCGGTCGCAAGCAACGGGGAGGGAATCGACGATCTGGCCACCCGTGGGCCGACCGGCTGGACCACGCAGGACACGCTTCCGCCGCAGGCACCCGGCGTGACCCTCTCGCTTCCGGGCTACGCCCTGTACTCCACGGACCTCTCGAAGGGACTTCTCAACAACGGCGGCGCGACGGTCGGACAGGCCACCGGTCAGGACTTCCCGTTCCTGGATCCAGGAACGTGTACGACGCCCCTGTTCCCGGGCTCGGTGGCTTCGCCGCCGCCAACGGCGTCGACGCCATGCACTGGCGAGCCGACGGCCAGGCTCAACACGTTCGTGATCAACCAGAGCAACGGCTCGGCCCAGCTGGTCGACAGCTTCGCTCACGCTCCGGCGGGCACGACGCCGCAGGCCGGCCAGAACAATGACCAGGGCTCCGCACCGGTCGGGGCGTCAGCGGACCTCAGCACGGTCGTTTTCACTGACTCCGCGGCACTGACCCCGGACGCTACGCCGTCCGGCACATCGAACCCGCTCAACCTGTATGCCTGGAACAGCGCTACCGGCGATGTCACCCTGCTCGGCGCCGGCGCCAGTCTTGGAGGGCCTGGATTTCCAGGTCGCGTGATCAACGCGGTCGACGAAAATGGGTCGAGTACGAACGTCTTCGTCACCGACGCAGCCGGCGACCTCGAGGTGTTCCGCGGCGGTTCATCGACGCCGACGCAGATCGCGACCTCGGTGAGTACCGCGAGCGGTCCCGTGAACCCGTCGTTCATGACCGCCGCAAGCGACGGCTCGGTCGCCTTCTTCACTGACGGCGACGCCGCCGCACTGACGGGCACCACCGTCGCCGGCAGCGGCACGAACCTCTACGAGTACAACGTCGCAACCGGGACGACGACCGACCTCACCGGCGGCCAGAGCCTCGCCCAGGTCGACGGGGTTCTCGGAGCCAGCAGCGATGGTTCTTCCGTGTACTTCGTGGCCGAGGGCGCTCTGGCCAGCGGCGCGACCTCGGGCGCCGAGAACCTGTACGTCGAGCACAACGGAACGACGACGTTCATCGCCACGCTTACCGGTGACGACGCTACGGACTGGAACGGAGAGGGCAGCTCGCGAGTGACCCCGGATGGGACGCACGTCGCGTTCGATTCCGACAGTTCCGCCCTGGCCGCGAGCACGGACAACGGCTTCAACAACGTCGACGCGAACAGCGGCAGTCCCGACCAGGAGATCTACCTCTATGACGCCAGCTCCGGCAGCCTCGTGTGCGCGTCGTGCAACGTGACGGGCAGGCAGCCGATCGGGTCCTCGAGCCTCGACGACGTCGAGGGCGGTGTGTTGGGCGGCGGCGGCATGTACCTCCAGCACAACCTGTCGAACGACGGGAGCCGGCTGTTCTTCACGTCGGGCGATGCGATCGTGCCGACCGACACCAACGGTCACACCGACGTCTACGAGTACGAGAACGGACAGAAGTTTGTGCTCACGACGGGAACGAGCGACGACGACTCGATCTTCTACGACGCGAGCGCGAACGGGAACGACGTGTTCTTCGCGACCCGTGACCAGCTCGTCCCGCAGGACATCGACGGTCAGCAGGATCTGTACGACGCTCGCGTAAATGGCGGGTTCCCGGTGCCTTCGCCGGTGCCTCCGTGCGTCGGTAACGCCTGCAGGCCCGGTTCGATCCAGGTGCCGCCACCAACGATCGCGACCGTTACGTTCGTCGGGCCAGGTAACCAGAAGTCGAGCGCACCTAAGAAGAAGAAGGCCAAGATCGCGGTTCTCTCGCGGGTCGTGGTGAAGGGCTTCAGGTTCTCGATCAATGTGCGAGTCCCGGCCAGCGGCAGGCTCGCGGTCTCGGGATCCGGATTGAACACAATGCGCAGGCAGGTGCGAGCCGGTCACAGCTACAAGCTGACGCTGGGTCTGACCGCACGCGAACGCCGGACGCTGCAAAAGAAGCACAAGGGCCGGGTGAAGATCATGGTCCATCTCCTGTACAAGCCGGCGGCGGGCGCGTCATCGAGCGCAACCGTCCCAGTGACGGTGAAGGCGTAGGTGGCGACGATGACCAAGGAGACGACGATGACCACGCAGATGCAAGCCGCCGACCGTCGCAGCGCCCCCAGCGCTCGGCGCGGGGCGCTGCTCGCAACGCTCGCCGCAGTCGTTTGCCTGCTAGCGGCGGTCATAGTGCCGGCGACTGCGAGCGCGGCAAATCCCCCCGGGACGTTCAATCCGCCGGTGCCCGCGTGCCCGAGCAGCTCGCCGAACTGGTGCGTCGCGTCCTTCAGCGCTTCGACCACCAACGCGGACGGCTCGGCTGACACCCAGGCCGGCTCGCACCCGTTCGAGTCGACCACATCGTTCGACTTCAGCGTCGACGGCGGCGGCGTGCCGACCGAAAACATGAAGGACATCTCGGTCAACCTGCCGCCGGGGCTGATCGGCGATCCGAACGCAACCCCCAAGTGCACCGTCGCCGAGCTCGACATCAACGGTTGTCCCGTCGACTCGCAGATCGGCACGCTGGCGCTCGACGCGACGGTCAGCCTGTTCGCGGGGGCGCAGCCGGTCTACAACATGGTCCCGCCAAAAGGTGTGGCGGCACAGTTCGGCACGAACCTACTGCTGATCGACGCGTTCGTCACCGTGAAGGTCCGCACCGGCGGCAACTACGGCCTTACCGCGGGTCTCACCAACACGTCGACGCTGCTGCCGCTGTTCGGCAGCACCTTGACGCTGTGGGGCGTCCCAGGCGATCCAGGGCACGACGCCGTGCGTACGTGCCCGGGTGGAACCACCCCATGTCCGTCCGGCGGTGGAGAGACGCCGTTCTTAACGATGCCGACGCAGTGCGGAGCGCTGCAATACAGCATCGACGCAGACTCCTGGCAGGGCGATAGTGCGAGTTCGACGTTCAACGACCCGCACCCGATCACGGGGTGTCAGTCGCTGTCGTTCAACCCGTCGATCAATGTCGGAGTTGGGCCCTCGAGCGCCGATTCGCCAAGCGCCGTCTCCGTGGATGTCCACGTCCCACAGGCGCCCGACGATCCCGCCTCCCTCGCCGCGCCGTCGTTGAAGAGCGCCGTGGTGACGCTCCCGCCTGGGATCCAGCTCAGCCCGGCTGCGGCCAACGGCCTGCAGGCATGCTCGGAGGCTCAGTTCGGGCCGAACACGAGTGCCGAGCCGGCGTGCCCTGATGCGTCGAAGATCGGTACCGCCGAGATCGATTCGCCGATCTCAGCCGACCCGCTGACGGGCGGCATCTGGCTCGCCCAGCAGAACGCCAACCCGTTCAACTCGACGTTCGCGATCTACGTCGCGACCGAGGCCGACGGGACGCTGATCAAGCTGGCGGCCAGGATCGATGCCAACCCGAGCACCGGGCAGCTGACGACGACGTTCGATGGCACG
>DATNKY010000338.1:0-2203 GCA_035603155.1 Solirubrobacteraceae bacterium | reverse complement strand
CCCGGTTCGCCAGTCACCCACCCCCAGCGGTCGCGGCTACCTGGCGGCCGGCTGCCGTTCCGCCAGGAGCTGGACAAGCTGGGGACGGCCTTGGGCTCACTACCGGTGCGGACGAATCTCAACAGCGCTGAGCAACCCGTCGATGCCCGACCTATACATAGGCGACTCCGTGGGCGGCGACGACTGCGACACCACTCGCATCCCGCGCACGCTGCGCCGGGATCGGGCGCGCGAGCGACCGCTGCGACACTGACCGCTCACTCCCGGTTTCTCACGAAAGCTGAGCCATCTGGGCACACTGAGTCCGGCCCTCACCGCACTGCTGCTCTGCTTCTCCAGCGCGCCGGAGCAGGAGCCGTTGGCTGAGTTCCCTTTCGGTCGGATAGGCCCGGCGCCTCGCGACGCCGGGCCCTCCTCAGAACCGGACTTGCGACTTTCACCGCATCCGGCTCAAGCAACGTCCACCGAGTCTGGCAATCCAGAGGCCTACGATCCGTCCTTCGAGCGCAGCGTTGGCGTGCCTGAGACGACCAGGAGCCATTCCTCTTCAGGATCTTCGTGGTGGTATGGGCTGACAGCCTGGCCGGGGGGTAGTTCGTAAACGCTAAGGCCGGTGCGGGCCGCGTCGAGCAGCGTCCCGACTCGGGTGCTGCTGCGCCGGAAGCCGTCAGGCAGCTGTGGACGCGAGTCGCACGCGATCGCGGCGACGTTGGCACGCCGAACCGGGTCGGCACTCATTGGGACTCCTCTCGTAAGGGCTTCGCCTAAAGAGACTGCGTGGGCCCCCGAACATCATCGCAGCCGAGGTCGACTCGGTGCTCACGGTCCGCACACCGGTCCAGCCGGCCTCCCGGCGCACGACCCCTGCTTCGGCTCGGCGCGCACGAGCGGGCGGGAGCTCGTCGCGTGATCCGTGGGCGGCGATGAACCGAAAGCGCCGCACCGCGTACCGAGCCGGCGTCCTAGCGACGTCCGCTGGTGGGGCTGCTGGCCTGAATCAGGTCTAGACGATTGGCCGCAACTCGATCAACCCGAGCTCAGCGACCGGATGCTTTGCCGACACCTCGATCGCCTCGTCGATGTCGGCGCACTCGAGCAGGTTAAAGCCCGAAACGGGCGCGCTCGTCGGCACGCGCGGACCGTGCTCGACATCGACCTTGCCGTCACGCGCCGAGACCGTGACCGTCGCATCAACGGCGGCGAGCACGTCTCCCAGCAATCGCACGCCACGCTGCTCCATCTCCGAAACCCATGCTTGAACTCGCGAACCGATCGTCCCGCGATCCTCGGCACTGAACTCGATCGACTCATCGCGGCAGACCAGCATCAAGAATCTCATCGATCTCCTCATTCGGTTTGACCGTGACGGCCCCGGATCATGAAAGATCGCGAATCTCACCGCCAGCTGCTCTGTCGAGGCGGCCTCCAGCCGTCTCGCAACCTCAAACCCCATGCTGGGCTCACAAAGGCCGAGGCATCTGACCGGCTCGGTGGCGGCCGACCCTGACTACTCCTCTGCGTGGCCGGCCGACCGAAGCGGTAGCCACGGGTTCGTAGTCGGTCCGACGACAATCCGGTCGTCTAGTCGGGACGCTGGGGATTCATGTGCCTTGCTCGATCAGAGCGACCCACGGCGGGCCGCCCTCGACGTTGTCGGCGACGTTGCCGGCCAGGCGGTGGAGCACGTGTTCCAGGGTCGCGGCCTCGTCCGCGCTCACGCCTCGCCGGAGCTTGCGGTCGAAGGCGATCGCCGCCTCGCGCAGGCGCAGGAACGCCGTCTCGCCGGCGTCGGTCAGCTCGACCACGTGGATACGGCGATTGTCGGGGTGGCGCCGGCGAGTGATCAGGCCGGCTGTTTCCATCGCGTTGAGGTGATGCGTGAGGGTGGCCTCGGTGACGCCGACGGCCTCGGCCAGCCTGCGCTGGTTGGCCGCCCGGCCAATTTTCAAGTTGAGCAGCACCAGCCACATCGGCAGGGAGCCGCCGGCGACACCCAGCGCGTCGTCGAACGCGCGGCTCACGACCCGCGCAGCGCGGGCGAGGCTGAGTCCGAGCGGGGGGCGCACCGGTCGCACGCGTGCAACGTATCAAACAAGTCATTGATATCGAAGGGTTTGACATCAAAGGCTTTGACACCTATCTTTCTGCAGGACAGGCTTTGTGACCGAGACCCCGGGAGGACTCGATGGCCGATCAGCAGACA
>DATNKY010000109.1:0-4335 GCA_035603155.1 Solirubrobacteraceae bacterium | reverse complement strand
GGCCGCGGACGACCCGATGGGCGGCCGGCGCCACCCGCGGCGCGCCGCGCCGGACCGTCTCGGCGAGGGCCGCGCCACCGACGAGATCGACCGCGTAATGCTCGCCGAGGTAGACGAGCGCTACCCCGAGCAGGGCCGTGTAAGTCCAGCCGATCGCGCCGGCAACCGGGCCCATCTCCGAGAGGATGTGAGCGCCCATCATGGACGTGGCGAAGTGCAGCGACGGCATAGCGGCCAGTGGATTACCTCCCAGAACATCGTAGAGGGCGGGCCAGCGCTCTCCCCAGAACTCCTCGCCGTACTCGATCATCATCCGCCGCACGCGGGGGCTCCCGGCGTCCTCGAGGCGCCCGTGCAGGGCGGCGTACCACGGCGGCGCCGTCGGGATCGCCCAGTAGAACACCGCGCCGAGGTCGAACACCGCGTACATCCGCGCGGCCGCGGCCGGGAACCGCTCCGGGCGGCGCCACAGGACATACGCCACGCATCCGTGCGGTACCGCGAACCAGACCCAATGGCAGAGCACGAGCACGCGCTCGAAGCGGTTGATCGCGCCCGGCGTCGACAGTCCGCGCTGCAGGCGAACCGTTGGCGCGACGCCGAAGCCGAGGACGCGGTCGGCATCGATCGGGTAGTCGATCCGCACGCGCTGCGCCTGGCGCTGCGGGTCGTCGTGCGGAAGCTCGTATGCGGCCAGGTACGCCCACATGTTGGCCACGCAGATCGCGGCCTCGCGGCGACGGCTGGGCGCCATCGCCACAGCGAGCGCGGGCGGTGCGATCGCGGCGGCCGCCATCACCGCGCCGGGCGGGAGCTTCACGCGCCTGCGCAACGCAGGGGCACTGACGCCCACCGCGACCAGGGCCCAGGCACACGCTCTGATCGCCCTCGAGATGCGCAAGGGGCGGCCAGTATAGGCGCGGCGCCCCTCTCTCCGGAGCCCGCCGGGCCGGACCTTTGCAACATGTGGCTCAAGCCTGCACGTGACAGATGAATCAAGCCCCGCGGGGTCATGTGCTGCTCGTCACGTCACGTGCCCTGACAGATAGAATGCCCGCGCCTTGAGACACGACTCTGACCGCGCCACAACCGGCCGCAGGCGCCGCTTGGCAAGCTTTCGGTCGAGTCCGCGTCTCCGTATCGCGACCGCACTGACGGCCGGAGCGCTGCTGCTATCGCTGATCTTCGCGCCGGACGCGCTCGCGAACTTCATCACGCCGAAGTCCGGCGGGTCGCCGAACGCGAACCACATCGCGACCCTCTACAAGATCGTCCTCTACATCGCTGCGGTCGTGTTCGTCGTCGTCGAGGGCGCGCTCGTCTACTCGGTCTACAAGTTCCGCGCCAAGAAGGGCGCCGTCGCCGCGCAGGTGCACGGCAACACGCGACTCGAGATCGGGTGGACGGTCGCCGCGGCGCTGATCCTCGTGGTCCTGACGGTCGTCACCTTCATCAAGCTTCCGAGCATCGTCAACCCGCCGAACTCGAGCGCCAACGGGCTCGTGCTGTCGGCGTCGTTGACCGAGCCGTCGCCGCCGAACGGCAAGAAACTCACGATCTGCATCCAGGGCAGGCAGTACATCTGGCGCTACGTCTACGGAACCGGATGCGTGAACAAGGCGTTCCAGCTGAAGCTGCCCTACTCCTATCAGGAGATGGTGGTCCCCGAGCAGACGACGGTCGTACTCGCGATCCAATCGACCGACGTGATCCACTCCTGGTGGATCCCGTCGTTCGGCGGCAAGGTCGACGCGGTGCCCGGATACACCGTCTACACGTGGTTCAAGGCACTGCATACCGGCCTGTTCCACGGGCAGTGCGCACAGCTGTGCGGGGTCAATCACGCGGCGATGACGGCGCTCGTCAAGGTCGTCACGCCGGCCCAGTACAGGGCCTGGACCAAGCAGCAGGCGCAGGACATCACGAAGGCCAACTCGCAGGTTTTGCCACTGCGCTCGATACTCACCGCTCAAGGCAACCTAGGAAATTAATCCAGATGGCGATCACTGAGTACACGCCCCGGCCGATCCCGCAGGTGACCGCCCAGCGCGTAGACGCTCCGCGCACGAGCAAGCGCTGGGTTGACTGGGTCTTGACGACCGACCACAAGAAGATCGGGATCATGTACCTGGTCCTGACCTTCGTCTTCTTCTGCATGGGCGGGGTCGAGGCGCTGATGATGCGTCTGCAGCTCAGCGTGCCGAACAACACGCTGCTGACCTCCGAGCACTACAACGAGCTGCTCACGCTGCACGGGACGACGATGATCTTCCTGTTCGTGGTCCCGGTGATGGCCGGATTCGGCAACTACTTCCTGCCGCTGATGATCGGCGCCCGCGACATGGCGTTCCCGCGGCTGAATGCGCTCTCGTTCTGGCTGCTGCTGCTCGGCGGGATCGTGTTCTACATCACGCTGTTCTTCCACCCGCCGAACGCGGGCTGGTGGAGCTATCCGCCGCTGTCGGAATCGCTGTACTCGCCCAGCGGCGGCCAGGACGCGTGGATCTTCCTGATCCACATCACCGGCATCTCGTCATTGCTCGGCGCGATCAACTTCTACGCGACGATCGTCAACATGCGAGCGCCCGGCATGACCTGGGGCCGCCTGCCGCTGTTCGTGTGGTCGCTGCTCGTCTACGCGCTGCTGCTGATCATCGCGCTGCCGGTCGTCGCGGCGGCGGTCACGATGCTGCTCACCGACCGGCACTTCGGCACGCACTTCTTCGACCCGACCGCCCACGGCTCGCCGGTCCTCTGGCAACACCTGTTCTGGTTCTTCGGCCACCCAGAGGTCTACATCATGATCCTGCCCGGTTTCGGGATCATCTCCGAGGTCATCCCGGTGTTCTCGCGCAAGCCGATCTTCGGCTACAAGGCGATCGCGGCGTCCACGGCGGTGATCGCGTTCCTGGCGACGCTGGTCTGGGCGCACCACATGTTCGCCTCACCGGTGCCGATCGTGGTGCTCGGGTTCTTCATGCTGAGCTCGTTCTTGATCGGCGTTCCGACCGGGGTCAAGATCTTCAACTGGATCGCGACGCTGTGGCGGGGGTCGATCGTGATGACGACCGCGCTGTGGTTCGCGGTCGGGTTCATCGCGATCTTCGTGATCGGCGGCATCACCGGGATCTTCCTGGCAGTGTTCCCCGTCGACTGGCAGCTCAACGACACGTACTTCGTCGTCGCCCACTTCCACTACGTGCTGATGGGCGGTGCGGTCTTCACCGTGTTCTCCGGGATCTACTACTGGTTCCCGAAGATGACCGGCAGGATGCTCGATGAACGGGCGGGCAAGTGGTCGTTCTGGGTCATGTTCATCGGCTTCAACATGACGTTCTTCGTCCAGCACGCGCTCGGCCTGTCGGGGATGCCGCGGCGGATCTACACCTACCAGCCCGGCCTTGGGTGGTCCACTTACAACTTGATCTCGACGATCGGATCGTTCATCCTCGGTGTCGGGGTCCTGATCACGATCCTCAACATCGCCCGGAGCGTCAAGCACGGGAGGATCGCGGGACCGGATCCCTGGAAGGGCAATACGCTCGAGTGGTTCACTACTTCGCCTCCGCCCGTCAACAACTTCGATGCGGTCCCGCGCGTCCGCTCGGTCGAGCCGATGCGCGACATCCGGCGCCAGATCGAACGCGAGACCGGCGTCATCCAGAAGACCGGCGGGAGCGAGCGGTTCGCTCGCGCCTGAGGAGCCAGCCGTGAACGCCTCGTTGGCGAGCGCAACGACCGCACTGCGGCCGCGCCAGGTCGTCGCCGATTACTTCGACCTGACCAAGCCCAAGGTCCAGTCGCTGCTGCTGTTCACGACGATCACGACGATGGAGATCGCCGGCAATCCGCCGATCTCGAAGATCGCGCTGACCTGTCTCGGCGGCTATCTCTCGGCCGGTGGCGCCGGTGCGGTCAACCACTACTGGGACCGCGACATCGACGCCCGGATGAAGCGCACCGCGTCGCGCCCGATTCCGTCGGGCCGCGTCAGCCCAGGAGCCGCGCTTCGCTTTGGCATCGGGCTGGCGCTCGCCTCGCTGGTGTTGATGACGCTCACTTTGAACCTGCTCGCGGCGTTGCTCGCGTTCGGCGGGTTCGTCGGTTACGTCGGCGTGTACACGATCTGGCTCAAGCGCCGCACCCCATACAACATCGTGATCGGCGGTGCGGCCGGCGCGATGCCACCGCTCGTGGCGTGGGCGGCGACGACAGGCTCGCTGTCCTGGACCGCGGTCTACCTGTTCGCGATCGTCTTCTACTGGACGCCGCCCCACTTCTGGGCGCTGAGCCTGCTGATGAAGGACGAGTACGCGCGGGTCGGAGTCCCGATGC
>DATNKY010000259.1:0-2689 GCA_035603155.1 Solirubrobacteraceae bacterium | reverse complement strand
CTCATTGGCGACGCCGACCCCCCAGCCGCTGGAGAGGAACACGATCTGCTTGAAATGCGCTAGGGCCGCCGGCAGCGGCTGGCGCAGCGCGTCTTCGGCGGCATCGCTGAGCTCATTCATGGGCTCGGCGAGCAGGGCGGCTCGTACAAGTGCAAGCGCGCCGGTCGCAAATCGTGTCTGGACGACCGAGTCCTCGTCGGCGAACTCGAGCACTACGACCCGCTTCACGGCCGCGGGAAGGGGAGAGTCGGCTACCGCACAGATCGCCATCGTCTGCACGGAGTCCGGCACGCGCTCGAGCGCGTTCAAGACCTCGGTCGTCGTCCCGGAGCGAGATACTGCGAGGACGGCGTCGTAGTCCCGGCCGAGCTGCGCCTCCGATGCGGCATAGGCGTCGGTCTCGCCGTGGCCGGCCTGCTCGCGCAGGGCGGCCATCGCCTGTGCGATGTAGTACGACGTTCCGCACCCGATGATCGCGACGCGATCACCGCGTTTGGGGAGGTTGTCGGCCGCAGCCTTCGCCCGCTGTGCGGCTCTGCGCCAAGTGAGCGGTTGACTCGCGAGCTCATGCTCGATCTTGAGCATCTTCGCCCAACCCTAACGCCAATTCGCGCATCGGACAAGCAGGATCTTGCGCGATCGCTCATCTGTGGGGCTCTAAACGCGCGTCACGAGAAGGCCGGTCGTCTCCAGCGCATGGACGTCGTCCTGATTGGCGGACGTGTCCGTGATCAGCTCGTCGACATCTGCGAGCGAGCAGATCCGAGCGAACGCGACCCTTCCGAGCTTCGAGCTGTCGGCGACCACAACGACGCGCTTGGCCCTGCTGATCAGCGCTCGGTTCGTGTAGGCCTCGACCTCGTGATGCGTGGTGCAGCCGGCCTTCGCGCTGATGCCATCCACCCCCACAAAGGCGAGATCGAGGTTCAAGTCCTCGAGGCCAGCTTCAGCGATCGGACCGACCAGCTCATATGACTCGGGGCGCGCCACGCCTCCGGGCACCACGATCTTGAGATTCACCCGCACCGCCAACTCCGACGCGATGTTCAGGGCATTCGTCACAACCGTGAGTCCAGGACGGCCCGCGAGGGCTCGCGCTACCTCGGTCGTCGTCGTGCCGCCGGTGAAGCCGACGGTGAGGTGGTCGGTGACCTGAGCGGCGGCCGTCTGTGAGATGCGCTGCTTCTCCTCGTGCTGTCGTCCAGCCTTGTAACGCAGCGGGAGCTCGTATAGGACGCCGCGGGCCACCGCGCCGCCGTGGACGCGCCCGATCAGCTGCTGCTCTTCGAGCAGCCCGAGGTCCCGACGGATGGTTGCGAGCGAGACATCGAAGGTCTCTGCCAGCTCGCTGACGTTGACAGTGCCGTTATCCGACAGTCGCTCGAGGATGCGGGCCAAACGCTCAGGCTGCTGCACGCAAGCACCGTACCTGATGCGCGTTCGCGTCAATTTCTTGGGATGAGCGTCGCAAAGCTACACTGCGGCCCGCATCATGGCCGAGCGCGATCTTGTTGTGTTGGGCGATTGCAACCCGGATCTGTTGCTGCGTGGCAACGTCGTTCCGGCGTTTGGCCAGGTGGAGCAGATCGTCGACGAGGCCTGCTTCGAGATCGGGGGCTCGGGGGCTATCGTCGCGGCCGGCGCGGCCCGGCTGGGTCTTCGCTGCGGGCTGATCAGCGTCGTTGGCGACGATGACCTTGGGCGGCTTCAGTTGGACGCTCTTTCGAAGCGTGGCGTGGACGTCTCCACCGTGGTCGTAGACCGATCGCTCTCAACCGGCCTGACCGTGATCCTCTCCCGCGGCGACGATCGGGCCATCCTCACTTCCCTTGGTGCGATCGACGCGCTCGATGCGCCACTGATCGACATCACCGCGCTGGAGAGTGCCCGCCATGTCCACGTCAGCTCCTACTACCTCCAGCGAAGGCTGCGGGCGACGCTGGAGCCCTTACTCGACGCCGCTCGCAAAGGCGGCGCGTCGGTCTCGCTCGACCCGAATTGGGATCCGGACGAGACGTGGGACGGTGGGCTCCTGGCGCTCCTGCCCGTGCTCGATTACCTGTTCGTCAATGAGCAGGAGGTGCGGAAGATCGGTCGTGACGACGATGTGGTCGCGGCCGCGCGAGCGCTGGCGTCCGAGGGCCCGACGGTAGTGGTCAAGCTCGGCGCCCTCGGCGGTCTGTTGGTCTCAGGTGCCCACGTGTGCCGGGCGGTTGCGCTTTCTCGGCCGGTCATCGACACAACCGGAGCCGGTGACAGCTTCGATGCTGGGTTCCTGTGCGGCCTGCTGGCGGGCTGGAAGCCGGCTCGCTGCCTCGAGTTCGCGTGCGTCTGCGGGTCTCTGTCGGTCTCGGTCGCGGGGCTCGGTGGGCAACCGACGCTTGACGAAGCACTGCGCGACTGTGCTTGAATGCGCGCATAACGAACGAAGCCGCGCATAGGTCGAGCATCCTCCGAGCATCTTCGGCGCTGGATCCGCTGACGGCAGGCGAGATCGATGCGGTCACCGCTACCGTCCGTGCGGCGCCCCAGTTCGCGTCGTTCAGGGGCCGCGCGCGCTTTATCACGATTACCTTGCGCGAACCGCCCAAGGACCTAGTCGTCGCGATGCGCGAGTCGCATGACGCGCCGTTGGTGCGGCGTGAGGCCGAGGTCGTGGTTCTCGATCAGGGGGATGGGCTGACGCATG
>DATNKY010000397.1:0-5387 GCA_035603155.1 Solirubrobacteraceae bacterium | reverse complement strand
AACCCAGCCACAGCGGCCGCGAAGCCGACCTGGCACCTGGGCCCGGCCACGGCGGCGGCGGACACCAGCGCCTGCGCCTCGGCGCCCACGTTGGTCATCCGCGCCAGCACCGTAGCCGAGAACGAACGCGGCGCCGGCAGCGGGCCATCGCCAAACTTCAGTCGCTCGCGGGGCAGCTCTGTCAGCAGCGCCTTCACATACAGCGGATGGCCGCCGGTATGTTCGCGCAGCCGCTCAGCAGCGGCCAGCGTGAACGGGCCCAGCCCGAGCGAGTCCGCCAGCTCGCTGACCTCCTCGCCGGTAAGGCCGGCAAGCGTGATCGGCTGGACGTGGTCAGGATCGGCCAACAGCCGCGACCAACCGGGGCCGAGCTGCTCGGCGCCGCTCGGACGGCTGCCGATCAACACCAGCAGACGATCGCCGTGCAGGCGGCGCAAGACGAACAGCAGCGCTGCGGCCGAGGAGGGATCCAGCCAGTGCGCATCGTCCACGACCACGACGACCGGGGCCGCGTCCTGGAGCGGGCCGAGGATGCCGAGCAGGTCAGCGCCGACGGTGAATGAGCTGGCCGGAGAGCGAGTGCCGATCTGCTCCTCCAGCGCGGGCCAGTTCGAGGCCGACGTAGCCTGCGCCACCAGCTGCAGCACGACCCCGTACTCGAGCGTGGTCTCCGACTCCTCACCGCTGGCCTGGAGCACCTGGACGCCCTCCAGGCTCGTCAGGAAGCGGCGGATGAACGAGGTCTTGCCGATTCCGGGCTCACCCTCGATCCAGACGATCTGCGGGTCGCCCTCGCGGGCCGCGGCCATCGCATCGGATAGGACATCCAGCTCGGCTGCGCGGCCGACGAACGCCCCGCGCGGGGCGACACCGCCCGTGGTCCGGATCATCAACCCTTCACACTCCCGTGCCGGCGACCGTTCACCTCTCGCGAGCCCTCTGCGCGCGAGGATACCGGAGCCTCGTCAGCCCACCCCGATGGTCGCTGGGTGTGTTGCTAGGGACATATCTAGGGATCGCCCTAGTGCGGATCCCAAACCGCCCTGCGAGCATCGCCCCAGGTCAGTCCACGCTACGTGAATAGGGGTCGAGCATGACTGGTGTCCTGTATCGAGTTGCGCAGTTCTGTGTCCGTCGTCGGTTCGTCGTGCTGGGCGTCTGGTTGGTCGTCGCGATTGCGTTGGTCGGCGTGTCGCACCAGATGGGGGACAACACGAACGACAACCTGTCGCTCCCTGGGACGAACAGCCAGCATGCCACCGACGCGCTGTCGAAGTCGTTCCCGACTCAGGCGAACGGCACCAGTCCGATCGTCCTGCACGCGCCCAGCGGCAAGCTGACCGATTCGAAGTACGCCGATGCGGTCAACACCGCGGCCGCCGATCTGGCCAAACAGCCCGAGGTCGCTTCGGTCATAAATCCGCTGACCTCCGAGGGCGCGTCCGCACTGAGCACGGACAAATCGACCGGGTACCTGTCGGTCGGGCTCAAGGAGAGTCCAGGCTCACTGTCGGTCAGCGACGCGCAGTCGATCATCGACTCGGCCTCCAAGCCCGCCGAGGCGGCCGGCCTCGAAGTGCAGACCGGGGGCCAGCTCGGACAGAAGGTCTCCAAGCCGACCACCGAGTCAAGCGAGCTGATCGGGATCCTCGCGGCGATGGTGATCCTGACGTTCACGTTCGGAACCGTCACCTCGATGCTGCTGCCGATCATCACCGCGATCTTCGCCCTCCTGTCGACGCTCGCGATCGTTCGGCTGCTCGGCCACGCGCTCACCGTCCCGACCGTCGCGCCGACGCTGGCGACGATGATCGGGCTGGGTGTCGGGATCGACTACGCGCTGTTCATCGTCACGCGTCATTTCCGCGGCCTGCGAGACGGGCTGGACATGAACGAGTCAATCGCACGAGCCGTCGCGACTTCGGGTGGAGCGGTGTTCTTCGCCGGTTGCACCGTCACGATCGCGCTCGTCTCGCTCGCGATCGCCAACATCCCGCTCGTCACGACGATGGGGTTGATGGCGGCGGTCGCGGTAGTGGTCGCCGTGCTGGCCGCGCTGACGCTGCTCCCCGCGGAGCTGGCGATCCTCGGACGGCACATCAATTCGCTCCGGGTACGCCATCCGCCAACCGACCAGGAGGCGAAGCACGGCCTGTGGGCGAAGTGGGCGCACGAGATCGCCAAGCGGCCGGTGGTCTCCGGCATCGCGGCGCTGGCGATCCTGATCCCGCTGACGATCCCGCTGTTCTCGCTGACGCTCGGCCAACAGGACACGGCGGCACTGTCGACGTCGACGACCGCGCGCCAGGCATACGACCTGATCACGCATAACTTCGGAGCCGGGGTCAACGGTCCTCTGATCGTCGCGGTCAAGCTCGGATCGCCCGCGCAGCCGGCTTCATCTCAAAGCGGCTCCGGCTCCTCGTCCTCGTCCTCGTCGAAGTCGGGGTCTAGCTCTGGCTCCTCGTCGTCGGGGTCATCCTCGGGCTCCTCATCGTCCTCGGGCTCGAGCGACCCGCGGACCACCGACCCGCGGCTGACGACACTTCAGAAGGACGTGGCGTCGACGTCCGGAGTCAAGACCGTTACGCCGATACAGGTTGACAAGGCCGGCACGACTGCGTTCTTCAACGCGATCCCAACCCACGGTCCGGCCGAGGACCAGACGACGACGCTGGTCAAGGACCTGCGCGACACCGTCATCCCGAAGGCCGAGCACGGCACGAACATGACCGCGTATGTCGGCGGCACGACCGCCGCCTACGAGGACCTCGCGTCGACGATCTCGAGCAAGCTGCCGCTGCAGATACTCGTCGTGATCGCGCTCAGCTTCTGCCTGTTGGTGCTCGCGTTCCGAACCGTCGTGATCCCCCCTCAGGCCGCACTGATGAACATCCTCTCGATCGGAGCCTCTTATGGGGTTCTGACCGCGATCTTCCAGTTCGGTTGGTTCAGTTCGATCATCGGGCTGCCTGGTGCGGTCCCGATCGTGTCCTACGTGCCGCTGTTCATGTTCGCGATCCTGTTCGGGCTCTCGATGGACTACGAGGTGTTCCTCGTCAGCCAGATCGAGGAGCACGTGCACGAGGGCGAGGACAACAAGAACTCGGTCGTCGGCGGGCTCGTGACCAGCGGTCGCGTGATCACCGCCGCCGCCGCGATCATGGTGTTCGTGTTCGGGAGCTTCGTGCTCAACGGTGACCCGACCGTCAAGCAGTTCGGGATCGGGCTGGCCGTGGCGGTGATCCTCGATGCGACCGTCGTGCGCTGCCTGCTCGTCCCCGCGCTGATGATCCTGATGGGCAAGATCAACTGGTACATGCCGCACTGGCTCGACCGGATCCTGCCCCGGATCAGCATCGAGGGAGCCGAGTACTTCGAGCAGCGGGACCGGCCTGAGGCGATCGAGCCCAGCGCCGTAGAGCCCGAGCCCGCGGCGGTCGGCTGACCCCAGACGGGACCTCAGACCCCCAGGGCGGCCGGGCTGACCCCAGTCGGCCCCTGATCTCCAGGCGGCCGGCTGACCCCAGGCGCGCGGGCCGGCTCCGGATCACATCTTGTGAGCCGGAGTCGGTCCGAGCCTGTCCCAAGCTGTTGCGAGACTGCCGTACCGCCGCCGCAGGGTCGCCTCATGCGGCCCGTGCCAGTTGGCACCGGTGACATCGGCGCTCTGCGGGGCGCGCCCCGTCTCGACCCAGAAGCGCGCCAGCGCCGAGCGGATCGCGTCATCGCTCCAGCGCCGGAACCGCACCTCGACGCCGGCGTCGACGAGCGCCGCGTTCCACGGGTTCGGGTCCGTGACGTAGAGATCGCAGACAACGGCTGCGCTGGGCCAGCGCGGACTCTGCGCAGCCCAGCGACCGACGCGGTTGCGCAGCGGCGTCCAGTCCCGATACGACGGCGCGCTGCCGTGCTCGTCATGCCACTCGCGGATCGCCGCCCGGACCCCCTCGCGCGTCCAGCTGCGAACGATCGTGGGCTCGCGACCGGCGCATTCCGAGCACCTTCGCGCACGCGGGTTGGTGACCGGCCGACCGCAATCGGGACAGTCGCCGGCGCGCAGGTAGTTGTGCACGCTCGAGACCGAAACGCCGAGCTCGCAGGCGATCTCGCGGATCGGCACGCCGCCGCAAGCCAGCCGGCGTGCCGACTCGACGCGCTCTGCGACCGAAGTCTCGAACGTCAGGTTGCGGGCGGGAAGGCCCGCTGCCTCCAACGCCGCGCTCCACGAGCCGAAGTGGGACGCGACGCACGAGCTGCTCGGCCACCACGGATGCTCGCGCATCCATTTGCGCTGTCCCGAACTGGCGTGCAGCGGCCGCTCGCCGCACCATTCGATCCGGCGCGGGACCGAACCGGTCTGCGCCACCCAGTCGTTGAGCGCCGCGAGAATCGCACCTCGGTCCCAGCGGCGCTGGTTCCCGGGGTGGGCCATCGGCTCGTATTTGGCCCGATGGGCCACCTGCGCCCGGCGTGGGTCGATGTCCGCCGCCGGGCGCGTGGTTGCCATCTGTGATCTTCCCGGCTAGAGAGCCGTGACGACCGACTTCGTCTCGAGGTAGTTGTTGAGGACCTGCGAGCCCATCTCCCGGCCCCAACCGGACTCCTTGTAGCCGCCGAACGGCATCGCAGCGTCGAACACGTGGTAGGTGTTGATCCATACCGTGCCCGCACGCAACCGCTTGGCGGTCCGGTGGGCCTTGGAGATATCACGCGTGAAGACACCGGCGGCCAGGCCGTAGTTGGTGTCGTTTGCGACCGGGACGATGTCGTCGGGCGAATCGAACGGAATCGCGCAGACGACCGGGCCGAAGATCTCCTCCCGCACCACGCTCATGTCGGGGTTGGTGTTGGTGAGGACCGTCGGCTGGACGAAGTAGCCGCGCTCTCCGAGCCGGTCACCTCCGACAACCGCTTCGGCGCCATCGGACTGCCCGGTGTTCAGGTAGCCGAGCACCTTCCCGAACTGCTCGTCGGAGATCAGCGGGCCCATCTGCGCGTCGGGGTCGGTTCCGGGCGCGACCTTGATGTTCTTCGCGGCCTCCGCCACTCCGCCGACGACGTCGTCGAAGATCGGCGACTGCACGTACAGGCGAGAGCCGGCGTTGCAGCATTGCCCGTGGTTGAAGAAGATCCCGTTCGCGGCGCCGATGATCGCGCTGTCGACATCCGCGTCGGCGTAGACGACGTTCGGTGACTTGCCGCCGAGCTCGAGCGTGACCTTCTTGAGGTTGCCCGCCGCCGCCTTGACGATCAGCTTGCCGACCTCGGTCGAGCCTGTGAACGCGACCTTGTCGACGTCGTCGTGCTCGGCCAGCGCCGCGCCCGCGTCACCGAACCCGGTGATGATGTTGACCACGCCGTCGGGCAGCCCGGCCTCCTGCATC
>DATNKY010000535.1:0-6397 GCA_035603155.1 Solirubrobacteraceae bacterium | reverse complement strand
AACTGTGAGCTGTACCCGCGGGCGCTGCTCGAGATCACCGGCCGCGGCCACGAGCTGGGCGTTCACGGTTGGCGCCATGAAGCGTGGGCCGAGCTCTCCCTTGAGCGTGAGCGTGACCTGCTGCTTCGCGCCGGCAGTGCGTTCGCCTCACTCGGGCTCCAGACGCGCGCGTTCCGGCCACCCGGCGGCGGGTCCACCGTGGGGACGCGATCGTTGCTGCGCGAGCTTGGCTACCGCTGGTGGTCGCCCGCGGCCGGCTGTGAAGGCCAAGCGGGCAGTCCGACGATGATCCCCTTCGACTGGGAGCTGGTCGATGCGTATCACCTGATGGAGCATTTCGCCCAAGCTCGCGTGCGGCGCGGAGACGGTGAGGCGCCGCTCGCTCCTGTAATGGTCGCCGACCGCCTGTGCGCCGACCTCGCGGCAGGGTCCGGGACGCAGGTGTTGATCCTCCACCCCTTCCTGATGCTCGACGTCCGCTGGTGGGAGGGCGTGCGGCGGGTGCTCGCTCTGATCGCGCGGCTCAGCCGGGAACGCCAGGCGTGGACGGGCCCCGGAGGGGAATTCATGCAGGCAGGGATGTGAACCCGCACCTGGCGAGAGCTCCGGTAGCCGCCGGGCGTTGCCTGGCGGGCGCCCGGATGGTCGGGGTGCTGGTCCACGGCCGCGATCAGGATGAGTCCACGATGCTCGACGTCGTGGAGCGACTGAAGCTCGATGACGTCGCTTACGTGCTTCCGGTGGCGGCGAACCGCAGCTGGTATCCCGGGCGGTACTTCGATCCGCTCACGGAGAACGAGCCCTATCTGTCGTGGGCCATTGAGGCGTGCGAGGCGGCACTCGCCACTGCACGCGCCGCCGGCGTTCCCGATCAGCGGATCGTGGTCGGCGGCTTCTCCCAGGGCGCGTGCGTGGTGGCCGAGCTGCTGGCTCGAGGATCACGTCCGCTCGCCGGCGCGGCTGTGCTCACGGGCTCCCTGCTGGGGCGGCCGGCCGACCGGACGCCTGCGCCGCTGGACGGCCTGCCGATGTTCTTTGCCCTGAGCCGCTACGACGAGTGGATCGCGCTCGCGGACGCACAGGCCACCGCGCGGGCGTTCGAACGGATGGGCGCCGACGTCGTATTCGAGATCTACGAGGACCGGGAGCACCACATCAGCGATCAGGCCGTGGCTGGACTACGGACGCTGCTGACCCCGCGCTGAGCACCACCAACGCGCCTACGCGCGCCTACGTCACGACAGTCTCCACGGTGTCGATCGACTCGAGCTGAGCGATCTCGGGCCGGCGCTCCTCCCAGTGAGGTGGGATGCACATGTGCGTCCCGAGCTCGTCGGCCGCTTCGTCGATCAGGAAGCCCTCCGGCGTGGAGTAGGCGAGCTCGACCAGCAGCCCGCCGGGGCTCCGGCAGTAGCACGAGAAGAAGTAGCCGCGATCCTTGCGATCGGAGACATCGGTGAACCCGAGCCCGACGATCCAGTCCTTGACGACCTGTTGGTTGCCCTCGGAGATCACATCGAACGCCTGGTGGTGGATCGTCCCCTCACCGAAATGCCATGTGCCCTGCGGCAGGTCCGGCTCCTCGACCAACTCCAGGAAGCGGCCGTTGCCGTCGTCGGTGCCGATCCGGTACTGGTGGGCGCGACCCTCGGAGCCGACCAATTCGCCCTGCATGCCGGTGGTGATGAAGAAGTCCATCTCGCCTACCTCACGCACCGAGGTGGTGGTGCCATAGGCGCCGCGGATGCCGAACTCGCCCGGGACGTCGCCGCCGGTGTAGGGGGCTCGATCATCGGGACCTGGGTCGGCCACGAGCGCATACGGGATACCACACGGGTGGGTGAAGACCAGGCGTTCGGTGCCGAATAGGTCCAGCTGCTGCAGATCGATGCCGGCGCCGCCCAGCCGGTCGGCCCAGTAGCCGAGCGCGTCGGCGGGAATCGAGAGGTTGAGTTGCTTGGCCTGGTTGGTTCCACGCGTGCCCATCCATCCCGCCTGCCGGTAGGGAAAGGCCGTGAGCAACGTCGAGGCGTCACCGAGGTCGTTCCCGTAGTACAGGTGGTAGATCGGGATCTCGCCGTCGAACAGCACCGTCTTCTTCACGCTCTTGAGTCCGAGCAGACGGACGTGGAAGTCGTAGTCCTCCTGCGCACCCCCCACGCAAAACGTCAGGTGATGGGTCCCCCGAATAACGCCCGTGTTCGCCACTGCTCCTCCAGTTCCCTCATTGCCCTTGAGTAAGAAGACGAAGCATACGATCGGCCGCCCGGTCGCATCACACCGAGCGACGCCAGGATGACTCAGCCGTACTGTCCTGGCGCCGCCCGACCGCGCGTGCTACTGCCCTGCGGTACCCGTATGTGATGCTGACGGTTGACTTCTTAGTGTGCGCCTCCGTTCTGTTGGCGGCGGATGCGTTTGAGGCGGTATTCGCTGTTGTGGGTGGTGAATCGTTCGGGGTGAGCGGTGGGTGGTGGTGGGCTCGCGTGTTGGGTTGGTGGTCTGCTTTCGTGTTTGCGTAGTTGTTTGGCGGCTGTGATCGCGTCGGTGCGGTTGTGGACGTCGAGCTTGCGCAGCACGCTTTTGATGTGGCTGTAGACCGTCGTTGGTGAGAGTACGAGCAGTTCGGCGATCCGTTGGGTGCCGGCTCCGTGATCGAGCAGTTCGATGATTTCCCATTCGCGGGTCGTGAGGCGGCTGTGCAGCGGGCGCCAGCCTCCGTCTGGCGTGTCTCTGAGGAGCTCGAGCAGCGGGCCGATCAATGATTGGGGGATGATCGACTCGCCGCTCGCGACTCGTTGCACGATCCCGGCCAGTCGCCCCGGGTCGACGTCCTTGGCGACGTGGGCGACAGCACCGGCGCGCAGCGCCGGCACGGCGCCGCGTGGATCGTTGGCCGAGATCGTCAGCACCCGGCTCTCAGGTGAGACGATCAGGATCTGCGTCACGGTCTCGGCCGCCCCGGCGGGGGGAATGTCGAGATCGATGACCACGACGCTCGGGCGGTACTGGCGTGCGAGCTCGAGCGCCTCGTTTCCGTCGGAGGCGCTCAACACGCTCGCGACTTGGTCAGCGTCGTTGAGCGCCGCTCGGATCATCGACCGTGCCAGGCCGTCGTGATCGGCGACCAGCACACGCAGCCGCCGATCACGAGCGTCCGTCAAGCCCACAGTCGCGAGCCCACGCCCACGGAGATCGTCTTGATCGCGGATCACTGCCCACCCCCTCTCTCAGCCGAGCATGGTCGGGCGCGCTTAGGGTTGCTAACGACCATTTCGTGCCCTTTGCTGACTGTCGGGCAGTGACGCGTCGGTTCGCCGCTTGAGATCGACCGCCGCCAACCGCGCCATCTCGGCGATCTCCGGATGACCGCGGTGACTCGCACGCCGATACGCGCGCAACGCGCCGACGTGGTCTCCGTGCTCCTCTAACAGCACCGCGAGATTAAACGCGCCGTGCGCGTCACCACGCTCGTCCGCACGCTCATAACAGACCCGCGCCGCACGAGAATTCCCTGCTTGCTCGAGCATCACCCCGAGATTGCACGGCGCCGCGCTGTGCCCGAGACGATCAGCCCGCTGATACGCGGTCATCGCCTCCCCCGACCGACCCTGCTCCTCGAGCAGCACCGCGAGGTTAAACGAGCCGTTCGCATCACCGCGCTCAGCGGCGCGACGGTAACACTGCGTCGCCTGCCTCAAATCACCCTGCCCCTCGAGCAGAACACCGAGATTGGCAGCAGCCGCGCCATG
The DNA here is from genome assembly GCA_035603155.1 of Solirubrobacteraceae bacterium. Classification (GTDB taxonomy): domain Bacteria; phylum Actinomycetota; class Thermoleophilia; order Solirubrobacterales; family Solirubrobacteraceae; genus Palsa-465. The sequence continues at coordinate 2,645 of DATNKY010000535.1, read as the reverse complement.
ACCCAGCGCATCAGCACGCCGATACGCGCTCATCGCGGCGATCTGATCACCGTGCTCATCCAACCACGCACCGTGCGCGAACACACGCTCGGCCTCATCACCCCGATCAACCGTCGAGACCCGCGTCGGCGTCGCCGGCTCAATCGCCGTTCGTGTCGCCCTCTCACCCGCCCGCTCAGCCGCCGGCTCTGCGACCGGAGTCGACGCAGCCGAAACCATCGGCGGCTGCGCGACAGACGTCAACGGCTGCGAAACCGCCGCTTGCTCACCGACAGGCATCAGCGGCTCCGGCACTGCCGCGTCGTCATCAGCGAGCGCGGGCTCGCCTACCTGGTCGTCGTGGCCGGCAGCATGACTGTTCGCTACTGGCAGCGTGGCCGGTGGTTGCTCTGTGGGGGCTCCTTGTTCGCTGGTGTTCTCTGAACCGACTTCGGTTGTGCTGCTCTGATCGGGGGTCGCTCCCTCATCATCGGAATAGGCACGGCGATTGCGCGCCAACAACAGGGCCGAGAGGCCCAAAAGCACCGCCAGCGCGACGATCAACAGGATCACGCCCAGTGACGGCGAGCCCGAACCCGCACGACCGGCCGAACCGTTAGCCGCCGGGTGCTGCCTGGCTACCGGGTGCTGATTGGCTGCCGGATGCTGATTGGCCGCCCGATGCCGCCCGGCTACCGGATGCTGCTTGGCTACCGGATGCTGCCCGGCCGCCGGATGCCGCCCGGCCGCCGGATGCTGCCCGGCCGCCGGATGCTGGTTGGCTGCCGGATGCTGGTTGGCTGCCGGATGCTGGTTGGCTGCGGGGTGCTGACGGTGAGTCGGCTTCTGGCTCCCGACTGGTGTCTGTGCATGATGAGCGAGGCGCCCGAGCGTGACCGGTCCAGCGATGCCGTCCACCGCGAGGTGCTGGCGCGCCTGGAACCCGGCGACCGCCGCCTGCGTACGCGGTCCGTAGCGACCGTCAGCCGGTCCGGGCGAGAACCCAGATCGCGCCAACCGACGCTGCAAGGCGCGCACCCGGCCCGAACCGCTGCCTGCCATCCCGGCGCCGGGATACAGGACCGTCCCGTGCGTCCGAAGCACACCGAGCGTGACCGGACCCGCGATCCCATCCACGATCAACCCACGAGCGGCCTGAAAGCGCATCACCGCGCTCTGAGTCCGCACACCGTAACGACCGTCAAACGGCCCCGGCGAGAACCCCGCACGAGCCAGACGATCCTGCAACACGCGCACCCGACGCAAACCATGCCGACTCGCAACCCCGGACCCGAAACTCAGCGAAACCACCTGATGCGAATCAGACGCCTGCTCACCACTGCTGACGGCCCGGCTGGCGGGCTGGCTGATGTGCGAGCCGCTGTCGGCGGCCGCCGCGCCCGGAACGATCGCCAGCTCGAAGAGCCCGACGAGGACCAACACCATCAATAGACACTGCTTGGCTGACGAAGCAACCCTCGCGAGCGCAGACTGCTCGTGCTCGCCGCCGCCATGCCTCTCGGCACGCGCGGACGTCGTGTGCTCCGCCGACGCCCAAATAGAGCGTGACATGAGTCGTTCTCCTAAATAATTTGCTTTAGCTAGACGGAAACTGCGACCGGACACACAGGTCCGGTCGCTTGGAGACCGACTCGGGCCCTAACCAGGCCGCTCTAGCAGCAACAAATACGGAGACGGCGCGCGCGAAGCCCAAAAGATCCGCAACGTGCAAAGCACCCGCGGAACCAACAAGGCCGCCAACGACAACAACGCCGCTACACCAAAAAAGAAAAAGCCCGAACCGCTGCCAGCGGCCGAACCGCCACCAGCACCCGGCTGCGCACTACCGGAACCCGGAACCGCGCCACCCCGAACAGCCGAGCCCGACCGCAGCGAGGCCGACTGCCGCGCACCCACGCCACCCACCGCAGCATTCGCACCCAAATCCGAATACGCCGGGCTCACCACACGCGAGCCACCAGCGAAACCCGACCGCCCACCAAACCTCGCGGACGCCGGCGACTGCGACGCCGACCGACCACGCCCCACCAAAAGCAAACGCGGCATGCTCGCCCGCGTGCTCACCGTCGCCATGCCCTCCAAGCGATCGCCCGTGGCCCGCGCGGAAGCCGCCGGCGCAGACGCCACCGGGGCAGACGCGGCCGGGGGCGTCACCGTCGAAGGCCACGTCGCCCCCGCCGTGCTACGCGCACCCACCGCGGAGGTGACCACCGGGATACCACCCGCAGCGACCGTCGCAACCGGCTTCAAAACCCTCGCAACCGAACCAACGCCCGGACCCGCAGACGCGACGACCGGAGCGACCACGCCACCGAGGCCCGTCGCGACCGGAGCAACCACGCCACTCAGCGCGCTCGTGACCGGAGCAACCACACCAGACAACGCGCTCGCGGCCGGCGCAACCACACCACTCAGTGCGCTCGCGACCGGCGCGACCACACCAGTCAACGCGCTCGCGACCGGAGCAACCACACCAGACAACGCGCTCGTGACCGGAGCAACCACGCCAGTCAATGCGCTCGCGGCCGGCGCAACCACACCAGTCAACGCGCTCGCGACCGGCGCAACCACACCAGACAACGCGCTCGCGACCGGCGCAACCACACCACTCACCGCGCTCGCGACCGGAGCAACCACACCAGACA
>DATNKY010000334.1:0-3752 GCA_035603155.1 Solirubrobacteraceae bacterium | reverse complement strand
GGCCGATCTCGTTGAGGAGCTTGTCGAGCAGCTTGCCTGCCTGCCCGACGAACGGCAACCCGAGGCGGTCCTCGTTGGCACCAGGCGCTTCGCCGATGAACATCAGGTCGGAGTCGGCATTGCCCGAGCCGAACACGACCTGTGTCCGCGTCTGGTGCAACTGACAGCGCACGCAACCGCGCGCCTCCTCGTAAACGGCCTTCAGCAGCTCGCGCCGCTCGATGGCTGATGTCACGGATTCGATCCTAGACCGATCCCCAGACGGGGTATGCTGATGTCGAGGCCGTCACCGGCTCGGAACGGACCTCAAAAACGCAGTTTGCAGAGTTTTCATCTTCCGACCGGTATCTCTGATGCGAGAACTGGAACGGCCTTCCGACACCTCCCTCGTACGCCATCCGGCATCCTCGCCGGAGGCTGACGCGCTACCTGCGCTCGCCGTCATCGGGCGCGGGCAGATCGGGACCGCCCTGACGCGAGCCCTGCGCGAGCGGGGAGTGGCCATGGCCGAGCCGTTCGGCCACGGCGCCGATCCGGACGGCTTTGACGCGGTCCTGCTGTGCGTCCCCGATCAGGCGATAGCCGGCGCCGCGGCCCGGATAACCCCCGGCCCGCTCGTCGGCCACTGCTCGGGCGCAAGCGGCCTCGAGCCGCTCGCTCCCCACGAGCGCTTTTCGCTGCACCCGCTGATGACGGTCACCGCCGCCGACGGTGCCGAGCGGTTCGCCGGCGCCGGCGCGGCGATCGCCGGTAGCCCCCCGCGCGCACTCGATCTCGCCCGCCGGCTCGCGCACGCGCTCGAGATGCGGCCATTCGAGATAGCCGACGGCGACCGCGCCGCCTACCACGCCGCCGCCTCGATCGCCTCCAACTTCCTGGTCACGCTCGAGGCCGCCGCCGAGCGGCTCGCGCGCGACACGGGCGCCGACCGCGAGGTCCTGGTGCCGCTGGTGCGTGCGACCGTCGAGAACTGGGCCAAGCTCGGAGCGCACGGTGCGCTGACCGGCCCCGTCGCGCGCGGCGATGAGCCAACGGTCGCGGCACAGCGCGTGGCGGTCTGTCAGCGAGCCCCCGATCTCGTGCCTATGTTCGACGCGCTCGTCGAGGCGACGCGAGAGCTCGCGGCGTCGCGAGAGTCCGCGGGAACACCCGAGCTCACGGCGTTGACGGCGCGCCCATGAGGACCATCCGGTCGCTATCCGAGCTCCGGGCCGAGCTCGCGCCCAAACGTCGCGAAGGACGCTCGATCGGCCTCGTCCCGACGATGGGGGCGTTCCACGACGGCCACCTTTCGCTCATGCGTCGCGCGCGGGCGCAGACCGACGTCGTCGTCGTCTGGCTGTTCGTCAACCCGGCGCAGTTCAACGATTCCGACGACCTCGCCGCATACCCGCGCGACGAGGCGCGCGACGCCGAGCTGGCCGCGGCCGAGGGCGTCGACTACCTGTTCGCCCCCCCGGCGCGGGACGTCTATCCGCCCGGCTTCGCAACCACGGTCTCGGTCGCGGGGTTGACCGACAAGCTCGAGGGCGCCCATCGCGGCCGCGCGCATTTCGACGGCGTCACGACAGTCGTCACGAAGATGCTGAACATGGTCGCGCCCGACGTCGCCTACTTCGGCCAGAAGGACGCCCAGCAGTCGATCGTCGTCCGGCGCCTGGTGCGCGACCTCGACATGCCCGTCCGGATCGAGGTCTCCCCGACGGTCCGCGATCCCGACGGCCTCGCGCTGTCAAGCCGCAATGCCCACCTTGCGCCGGCCGATCGCGATCGCGCGACGGCGCTGCATCGAGCGCTCGAGCGGGTCCGCGAAGTGATGCAGGCCGGCCGGCGCGACCCGGCCGCTGCCCGGGCGGCGGGCATCGACGTACTCCAGGGCGCCGGGATAAAGCCCGACTACCTCGAGCTCGTCGATCCCGACACGCTCGAGCCGATCGGTCAGACCGGCGGCGACGCACTCGCGCTCGTCGCCGGCTGGGTCGGGCCGGTGAGACTGATCGACAACGAGCTGATTCATGCGTGGCCAAGGGACACCGAGGTCGCGACCGACAACACCCCCGATATCGACGACGAGGTGGCGACCCCTCCCGGGGCGCCAACCACGGCGTAGAGGAGGCAGACGTATGTCCGCAACCCCCCACATCCAAGTACCGCAGGGTCTCGAGAAGCCGCTGCCGATGACGCTCCCGCGGTTGGAGGAGAAGAGGCGCCTCGGAGAGCGGATCGTGATGGTGACCGCGTATGACTACCCATCGGCCCAGGTGGCCGAGGAAGCCGGGGTCGACATCGTGCTGGTTGGCGATTCGGGCGCGATGACGGTGCTGGGTTACCCATCGACGGTCCCCGTCTCGACCGACGAGATGCTGATGCTCGCCGCGGCCGTGCGCCGCGGGTGCAAGACGCCGTTTCTGGTCGGTGACCTGCCGTTCGGGTCCTATGAGACCTCCGATGCCCAGGCCATCCAGACGGCCCAGCGGTTCATCAAGGAGGCCGGCTGTGACGCCGTCAAGCTCGAACGGGGCGGCACCAGCGTCCAGCGCGCACGGGCGATCGTTGACGCCGGGATCCCCGTCATGGGCCACGTCGGGCTGACGCCACAGACCGCGACGGCGCTCGGCGGCTACAAGGCACAGGGACGGACCGCCGACAGGGCGCTGACGGTCGCGCGCGACGCGATCGCGCTCCAGGAGGCCGGCTGCTTCTCGATCGTGCTCGAGGCGATTCCCGCCGCGGTCACCGAAGTTCTGATGACGCGGCTCGAAATCCCGGTGATCGGCATCGGCGCCGGCTCGGCGACTGACGGTCAGGTGCTGGTGTTCCACGATCTGCTCGGCATCTACGACGGTCACGCGCCGAGGTTCGCCAAGCGCTTCCAGGACGTCAGGTCACAGATGGTCGCGGGCGTCGCCGAGTACGCAGCCGAGGTCCGCTCGCGCGCCTTCCCGGGACCCGAACATGCGTATTCGATCGACGATGAAGAGCTCCGCCGGTTCGAGCAGGAGCTCGCCTGATCGAGCGTCAAGCCGGCGGTCGGTCACCGGATGAACGACCGCCGGCACAACCGCTGATCTAGGATCCGCCGGACATGGCTCGTTTTGCGCAGGTGTTCGCACCCCGGGACCGCATCTACTTCGAACTGTTCGAAGAGGCGGGGCAGAACATGATGCACGCCTCGGACCTGCTCGATGAGATGCTCGCCGACTACCCCGAGGACAAGCACCTCGCGCAGGAGATCCTCGACTGCGAGCACGAGGGCGACCGGATCACGCACGACATCATCGATCGCCTCAACCATACGTTCGTCACGCCGATCGACCGCGAGGACATCTTGGCGCTCGCGTCGGCGCTTGACGACGTCGTCGATTACACCGAGGAGGTCGCCGACTACCTCGGCCTGTACAAGATCGAGGCGCCGATGGATCAGGCGATCCGCCTGGCGCGCGTGCTCAAGCTGGCCTCGGCGCAGGTGGCCGAGGCGATCCCGCGGCTGCGCGGCTTTCGCGACATCTCGCGCTACACGGTGGAGATCAACCGGCTCGAGAACGAAGGCGACCGGATCACGCGCGAGGCGGTCGCCTCGTTGTTCGACGGCGGCATCGATCCGATGGTCGTGATCCGCTGGAAGGACCTGTTCGAGCGCCTCGAGGCGGCGATCGACGCCACCGAGCGGGTGGCGCACATCATCGAAGGAATCGTGATCAAGAACTCCTAGTGCGGTTTACGGCGCCTGCGCGGCCACGATGCACTAGAAT
>DATNKY010000301.1:0-4498 GCA_035603155.1 Solirubrobacteraceae bacterium | reverse complement strand
TCGCCGCGTCCTCCCGCCCGCCCGATCGTGAGCAGCTCGGCCACCCACAGCATCACTGGGTGGATTCGCCTGGGAGCGTCGCAATTAGGTTGACCGCCAGTGGATCGTCGTCGACTCGCAGACCGGCCGCTCGACGGAATTTGCGTTCAACGAGGAGGTCTGCACTGAACGACAGACGCGCTTCGACGCCGTTCATCGCCGTGGGCACGCTGACCAGCGCGTGTACGCGCTTTCCGCCGGCCACCGTGCCGTCCTTGAACGCGCTGAAGTCCCACGTGAGGTCGTTCCCGCCGCGGCCGGCGGCCGAGATGGTCGGCTCGAGTGTCGCGTAATCGTAGGTGTGCGAATGGCTGCCCGCGCTGAATTCGACCTCTTGGAACTTCAACGACGGACTGATGTCGACGTTGACGTGGTGCTTGACCTCCTGCTCGACCGTCCACGGATGCATGTCCTGTGCGAGGGCGCTGAGTCCGTCGGCCGACGGCAGCATCTCAACCCTGAGCCGTGCCCATTCGATCTGTACCTCGCCCGGCTTGGGACGCAGCGAGAAATCTAGCCGGACGAGAAAGAAGTTGACGTCGGGGATCGCCGACCGAGCGGCAGCAACAACGTCGCCGCCCGCGCCCTCTGCAAGCGTGCACACCTGCGGCGGCTCGATCCGGATGACTGGCATATCCCGAGCGGACTCACCGGCCCGTAACCCCCATTCCGAGGAGCCGGGCGCCGCGCGATCGGTCGGAGGAGACTCAGCGACCAGGGGTGCCTCCCATAGGGCCTGGCCGGACTCTCTTTCAGGTATCAGCACGGTCGATCGTTTCGCCGCTGATCGGTGGAAGCTCTATCGCCGCGGGTCCAGGTGAAGTCACCAATGAGAACATAGCCTCCCCAGTAGTAGGGGTGAGCGTAGCCCGGATGTGCTTGGACGGCTCGGGCGGCCGCGCGGACAGCGTCGCCACAGTCGAGGTCACCGTAGAGACCGTCGTAAAAATTTTCCATAAAGAGCGCGGCGGCCCGGTCGTCGACCGGCCAGAGGGTCACCAGCACGCGACGCGCCCCGGCGTGCAGAATTGCCGTACTAAGTCCCGCTACCTCGTCCCCGGAGAGCGGCTCGACCCGGCCCGACTCGCATGCGGAGAGCACCACCATTTCACTCGTCAGGGTTGTCGCGATCAGGTCGCGCGCGGTCCATGGACCGTCAGCCAGCTGCACGGCTGAGCCGAGCGGGTCATCGGCGTCGAATCCAGCGTGCGCCGCGAGGTGGATGACACGTCCGTTCAGCGTGGAGGCCTCCACTGTTGCCCGCACAGCGTCTTCGCCGATCAGCGCGGTGACCCCGAGCAGGCCGGCAACGGCCGTCGCCTCTTCGCGAGCGAATGGCAGATCACCGAGAGGATCGCCGACCACCAGCGCTTCGGAACTGGAGGCAGCAGCGCGGCGACGAACGCGATCCAGAACTCCGAGGGTCGGCTCGAGCACGAGCGACAGCGGGCGGTCGCGCCGGCGTTCGAGCTCCCACGCGATGACGGGCCATGCAAGGGCATGCGTCAATCCGTGTGGGCTGACCACCAGCCGATCCGCATCCGCCGTGAATTCGGCGAGTCTGTCGAGCGCTGGCGCCAAGAGCTGCAGCCAGGTTTGGCCTCGATCGTGGCCATGCGAGAGCGGGATCTCGCGCCACATCCGGCCGACGATCGCCGACCAATCGCGGGAGGGGACGAGACCACCCAGGACCACCGGGGCGGGTGCATCGCCGTCTGCGAGTACGAAGTCCGTCGAGCCGAGCGCATCGAGCGTCGACACCACCGTCGTGCGGGGACCGAGATCGGCGATCAGCTGTTGAAGCTGATCCCGCTTCAACGGACGGCCGCGACGCAGCGCGACGTACTCGCTCGTGCCGGCATCGACTTGCTCAATCAAATCCCATGTCTCGTGGAGCTTTGCCAACAGCTCGTCTCGCAATGATGCGTCCGCGCGCTTCTGGATTCGGTCCGCACTTGTCGCGGCAGCGAGATTGTGATTATCAAACGCCGCGAGCGCGACCAATAGCTCGCGCTCGCGCTCGATCAGCTCTGTGGGAGCGGTTGAGGGAGCCGGAAGATCGCCTCGACCGATCGCGTCAGTGAGCAGCCGGGACTTCGGCGCGTCGATAAGTGCCAACTGCTCCCACAGCCCGTCCCGCCGTTCATCGGACCCCTGGGCCGTCTCCTCGATGAAGGTGGTCGCGGATAACGCGAACAATTGAGCGTAGAGCCGTGTCCCAAGATCAACCTGGCCGAGCCTGTGCACGATCGAAGCCGTAGCAAAGCTGTCCTCCCAGCAGTCGATCGCGTCCCTCAGGGCGGCTCGGGCGCCGGAGGGGTCCTCGCGTAGCAGTCGTACGGTGGCTAGTCGATCTAGCGCTAATGCCCGTTCTGGCGAGCCGGCCGGAGCCATGATCACCAACTCCTCGCGAGCGTGCACCAGCCGCGCTCCGTCCGGATCGAACGCCTTGAGGTCACTGTCCACGGTCCCGTCGAGACATTCGAGCGCCGCTGCCCAGGCTTCTAGCAGCGCCGGGCGATAGGGCGAGGAGTAGCTGAGGCGAGGCGTGTCGTTGCTGTCGAGACCCAGCGTCTCTTCGGACGTCTCGAGCGCTTCGCGCAGATACTCCACGTTCTTCGTCTCGATATACGCTCGCACCAATGCGGTGGCAAAGGCTGCGACATACCGGTACGCCTCGTCGCCCAAGTCCCCACGGCTGAAGACCAGGGAGTACGGAACCCTGGCCGACCGCAATATCCGCTCGGCCGCGAACCGCTCGGTCCGCTCGAGAAGGGTCCGTAGGCAGTCGAAGGCAGGCCCCGCCCAGTCGACGTCGTTCCAGCTCTGCTGGGTCAGGCCCTGCACGATCTCGAAGGCACGCTGCGCGTCAGCCCACAGCCCGTACAGCATGTGCCGATCCAGCAGCGCCTGGGCCACCGCGACGCTGAGATACGGATCGGTAAGCGGGTCGCCGCCCAACGTCTTGAGCCGGTCCTCACCGCGCTCGATCGCCTCGTCGAGCGGAGCGGCTCGGCCAGAGCGATGATGACTGGCGGTCAGCGCGCGGACCAGTTCGCTGTACGCACGGTCACACCACCTCGAGACGATGTCGGCTTCGACGAGATCCCGAAGTCCGTCAATAGCCCGCGAGGAGTCACTACGGTCGCCAATCCGCAAAAAGCGGGCGCTCAAGCCCCGGCACAGCATGAATTTCGAAGCGAGGTAAACCTCGTCCGCGGGGTCCCAGTCGTAGTCGCGCAGAAACGCCTCGATCCTGTCGATGGCGCTGTCGAGCGTGAACAGGCTGTATCCGGTGCGGCAAAACGTCTCGATGTCCTCGCCTGCCTGTTTGGCCTCGCTGGGAATGCCATCGCCCGGCCGCCGCGGCGGCGGCTTCAGCGCCGGTCGGGGCCAGAGCCGGTGTGCTCGGCTAAAGCCGTCGCTTTGCTTGACCTTGCCCCACTCAGTCGCACCGTCTCGAATTTCGTAGGGCACGAATCCAGAGAAAAACGTACCCGACATGTCCTCGCACTCCGCGCGGAGAATTGAGCGATTTTCGAAATTGCTCACCGTGAGGCGGGCCGTGCTCGCCATACACAGCATCACCGCGCCGGGGCCGGCGAGGGCCGCGGTGAGCGACTCGGTGAGCCAGCTGTCGACTAGCTCCCTCTGGCCGTCGGTCGGCTCGGCGACGATCGTCGAACAATCGAGGGCATCGCCACCCGGTTGACGCACCACAATCGCACCACCTGTCATCGAACGCCCGAACTCGAGCGTAGAAGACACAAGCTGCGGGCCCAGGAGCGACAAAACTCGGAGGACAAGCTGCTCTCGCGTATCTTCGTCGTACCCGGGCTCGGGTGTAGCCGAACCCTCCGTGGCCTTCTGTGGCCTGCCTCGAAATGACGACTGGCGGCGTCTCCAGAACGTCACAGCGGCTCAAGACAAAGCATCGTTGCCGCTATGCGCGCACCAACAGGCTGCGCATGGCAGGTCGACCTCCAAGGCATCTCGTTCGGGTCCGTCTCCCTTTGGCTTTCGCCTCATCAATCCTTTCATCGCGCTACCGCACCGTCAAGACGCGCCGCGGCTCATTCGCCGCGCATGGCTGCCGCGCGTTTGCAACGCACCCGCCTCCCGGCGGCCCCTCGACGTCGACCGCGGCCATGCCGCTACGCGGCGCTGCCGTCCTCGATCCAGCGCCGTCCCGGAATAGCGGCTTGATGTCGGCCTCCCTGAATGACCGCACACCACAGTAGATCACCAACGGCGGCTTTTCGATCGCCCAGCCGACGACCCTTGGCGCGACGCGTGGGCCCAGTCTCAGCGCGAGTCCCGGTAGGGTCACCGCCGGCAGGCGTGTGAAGGTGTCGGGCAATGTTGCCGGCGGCTGCGTGCGCGGTGACACCGTGGCGCTGCTGTCGCGGGCGTTCACCAATACCTACTCGTTCGCCGGCGTGCCAACGATCTATGCCAC
>DATNKY010000438.1:0-2080 GCA_035603155.1 Solirubrobacteraceae bacterium | reverse complement strand
CGCCACGGTCGCCGCCGCGGGCGTACTACTGACCGCCACCGGCATCATCGGCTCCCTCTCCTACGCCACGTGGGCCATCGCCGACCGAATCGCCACAGGCCGACTCGACATCACCCCCGACGTCGCGATGCCACCCATCGCAGTCACACCAACCTCCCTCTGAGAGATAGGCAGAGATCGCGGACTGGTTACTCCGCGAGTCGACCCAGCTCAGTCCTATAAACAGCGTCGATGGCTCGGCGTGGAATCCTGCTAGGCGAGAAGCGTGTGGGCGGCAGATACTGCGGGCCGATGCTGACCCGCACACGAAAGGACGGGCATCGATGTCCACCCACCCCGGGGCGCCATCAAGCAGCGAAGGCAGTGTTGAGATCGGTCCGCCTCCGTTTTATCACCGGTCGGACTGCAACATCTGCCGGCACCAAGACGGCCTGAAAACGGGGTCAGGGCGTCTGGACGCTCCCCCACTCCCAGGTGGCTACATCGTCGAAGGTGAGCACTTCCTCGCCGAGCACGCCCCGCTGATGGCGTCCAGCGCAGGTACGGTCATTGTTGAAGCCAGGCGGCATCTGTTGGATTTCGGCGAAATGACCCCAACCGAAAGCGCCGAGCTCGGTTCCGTTCTTCATCGCCTCGTTCCGGCGATCAAGGCTGCCACAGACGTCGTGCGCGTCTACTACCTGGCGGTGATGGAGCACTCGCCCCACTTCCATCTGTGGCTCGTACCGAAGAAGAACGAGGGAGAACTCCGAGGGGTGGACTACCTGGCGCAGCAGCCCCCTCTCACGGCCTCGCGCAGCGAGGCAGAAGCGATGTCGCAGAAGATCCGAGCCGAGTTCGACGCGTCTTGAAGACGGCCATCGGATAAGAATCGCTGTTCGCGACCGCGCGCACAACCGCGATTTCCGAAGCCGTCTACGCTCGCGGCTCGCAGATGGGTAGCTCGCAGTAGGGCGATCGTTAGGCTGCTCGATTGTGAGTGCGACGTCTGACCAGCCGACGGTCAACCGCGACGATGTGTTGCGCGCCAGGGACGCGATCGCGGACCGGCTGCATCGGACGCCGGTGTTCAGCTCCCAGACGCTCGGAGACGGCGTCTACCTGAAGGCCGAGCTGTTTCAGAAAACCGGCTCGTTCAAGCCACGAGGCGTGCTGAACAAGCTCGCGTCGCTCACCGCCCAAGAGAAGCGGCGCGGCGTGATCACGATCTCGGCCGGAAACCATGCCCAGGCGGTCGCCTGGGCCGCCGCGGTCGAGGGGATCGACGCGCTGATCGTCACCTGGGCTGCCGCGAGCCCGCAGAAGGTCGCCGCGACACGCCACTACGGCGCGACCGTCGACATGGAGTCGCCCGGTCCGGCCGAGGCGTTCGACCGGCTGGCCGAACTTGAGGCTTCGAGCGGCCGCACACTCGTGCACCCGTTCAACGATCCAACGGTCCAGGCGGGAGCGGGCACGGTCGGCCTCGAGATCGAGGAGGACGTGCCGGACCTCGATACGGTCATCGTCCCCGTCGGCGGTGGCGGGCTGATCTCCGGAATTGCCGCCGCGGTCTCCTGCAGGGTGATTGCGGTCGAACCCGAGCTGTCACCCGCGCTGTACGAGGGGCTCAAAGCGGGCAGATCGGTGCCGGTGCACCCCAACTCGATCGCGGACGGGCTCGGGGCGCCGTTCGCCGGTGAGACCGCCGTCGCGATCTGCGCGCAGCGCGGAGTCGAGAGCGTGCTCGTCACTGAGGCGGAGATCGCCGAGGGGATGCGGTTCCTCTACGGACGCGCGAAGCTGGCGTGCGAACCGGCCGGCGCCGCCGCCGTCGCCGCGCTGCTCTCGGGGAAGGTCAGCGGGGGCACCGTGTGCTGTGTCGTCTCAGGGGGAAACGTGTCACCCGAGACAGCGGCATCCGTCTTGGCCTCAACGGGCGGGTAGCGCTGGCTCACGGGTAGTGAGTCTCGACAACCGGGGCCACTTTACCCCCGCCACAGCCCGTCCAGCCACCCAGGCTGACAACCGGGGCCACTTTACCCCCGCCACAGCCCGTCTAGCGACCCAGGCTGACAACCGGGGCCACTTTACCCCCGCC
>DATNKY010000433.1:0-3812 GCA_035603155.1 Solirubrobacteraceae bacterium | reverse complement strand
GTCCAAAGACGGCCGCGCGCGGGCGCGAGCCGAGGCGGTCGAGCGGCGAAAGCGTCCGCTGCAGCGCGGTCGGCAGCCGCCGCCAACCGTAGGTGACGGCGTGCAACTCGGGCTCCAGCCCCGCGGCGCGGGCCTCGGCGGCCAGCCGGCGTGGCGACAGCGGGATGTCGTCGGGCGTGCCGTGCAGCGCCGTCGCGGACCCGGTCTGGTTGGCGAGCGCCAGCGTCGCGCCGATCGGGTGCCACAGCCCCGGCTCGATGGCGACGAGCGCGCCGCCAGGGCGCAGCAGTGCCGCCGCCTCCGAAAAGCAGGGCGCGAGCGGACCCTGATCGGCGATGTGGTGAAGGACCAGGCGATACAGGACGACGTCGAACGAATCGGGCTCGAGCTCGAGCCGCCCCGCGTGGCCAAGCCGGACCTCGTCGGCGCGGCCGCTACGGGCGAGTCCGTCGACGTGGCCGGGGTCAGCGTCGACGGCGACGATCCGGAATGCTGGCGCCGGGAAGAGATGGCGCCCGGGGTGCCAGCCCGCGCCGACCGACAGGGCGTCGCCGCCGGCGAGCCCGAGCCGGCGCGCGACGATCTCGCGCTCGCGCGCCTCCTGACGGCGGTAGCTGAATTCGAGCGTCGACTGCCGACTGTGGCGGTCAAAGAAGTTGTCCGGCTCATACGCGGCGCTGCGCTCGCGAGCGGATTCGGGGGCTTCGGTCGCGATGGGCAGCCAGTGTAGAAGTGCCCTGACGCCTGGCGGCACGGTCACGCTCACCGGCCCAGTACGTGCGCATACGCCGCGACCGTCTCACGGCCGCACCGCTCCCACGTAAAGCCGCGCTCGACGGTGAGCCTCGCCTCGTGACCGAGCGCCGCGAGCCGCCCGGGCTCTGACAGCAGGGCTTCGATCGTGGTGGCAAGCGCCGCAGGGTCGCGGGGTGCCACGAGCTCGATTCCGCCGCCCGACGCGGCGATCTCCTCCGGGCCGTCCTCGCCCCGGCAGCCGATTGCCGGAACGCCCCCCGCCATCGCCTCGATGTAGCTGACGCCGAACGCCTCGGCGACGCTGGGGAGGACGAACAGCGTGGCCGCCTGCGCCACCGCGACCGCTCGGTCGTGTTCGAGCTGACCGCGGAACTCGACCTGCGCCGAGACTCCGAGGCTCATGGCGAGCGCTCGCAGCGCGTCGCGTTGCGGCCCGTCTCCGACGACGATGTATCGGATCCCGGGATGATGCTCGCGCAGCGCCGGTAGCGCCACGATCACATCGGCATGGCGCTTGCGCTCGATCAGGTGGCCGACCGTGACGAGCGTCGGGGGCGCGGGGGGTCCGGCGCGCGGCGCAGGCTCGGGTAGGTCGGCGCCGAGATGGACGACTCGCGTCTCGCGCGCTCCGAGCGCTTCGCAGCGCCGGGCGGTGCCGGCGCTGTTCGCGAGCACCAGCCGGGCGTGGGACAACGTCCCGCGGACCCCGGCCGCCCCCGCATGCCGGCCGTGGACGTCACCGCCGTGGACCGAGACGACCAGCGGCGTCTGCGGAGCCGCGCGTCTGACCGCATCGCCTGCGGGGACCGCGTAGTGCGCGTGCACGAGGTCGAACTGAAATTGCGCCCCGATCCGGGACAACGCGCGCTTGAGCACGGGCGCCACCCACGCCCCCCACGAGGCGTAGCTCCACGGCCGCGGCGGTGACAGGTAGCGCAGGTAGTCGACCCGCACGCCGTCGAGCGTCACGGTCCGAGGCTGCGCGATCGCCCGCCGCGCCGCCGCGAGATCGAGACTCCGCAGCGCCCGCAGCGGCGGCAGCGGGCGGTGCAGGACGAGCACCCGCACCTGTGCCCCAGCGTCGCGGGCCGCGAGCGTCTGGCGGTGGGCCCAGATGCCGAGCACTGGATCTCCCGCTCGGGGGTAGTACTCGGCGACGGCGAGGATCCTCACCGCCAGCTCCGGTGGGTGCGATACGTCCGCTGCGCGCCACGAGCCGTCGTGTACGGACGGTCGGCGAGGAACGCACGCGCCTCAGCGACCGCGGCGCCGCGATCGTAGGAGGACGCGATCTGTCGCAGCCCGTGGCGGATCGGGGTCGCGTCGACGATCCCGATCGGCCAGCCGTTGGCGGCCGCGATCGCCGACCAGTGCAGGTCGAGCCCCCAGCCGGCGCGTAGCGGAGGGAACGGAAGCAGCTCGTCAAAGACCGTCGAGTGCAAGGCGACGACCGGGCCGATCTCGACGAACGCCGTCTCGCGCACGACGCTGTCCGGCCGCCGGCGCGTGACGTGGAATGCGGCGTGTGAGCGCCGGCGGTGGGCGGGCTGCGCGAGCCGCAGGCCGAAGCGCTCGACGAGAAACAGGAACTGGTCGAGGAAGCCGGCCGGCAGCTGCACGTCGTCGTCGAGGACGAGCACCCAGTCGTGGCCGGCGGCCGGGTGCTCGGCCAGCAGCGCATCGAGGTTCTCGAACTTGCCCTGGTCGCCGGCCGTTGTGCTCGCGAACGTCACGTGATGGCGGGAGCGTTCGAGCTCGTGGCGGGCGCCGGCGAGCAGATTCGGCACGTCGTCGCGCTCGACCGCCAGCGCGAGCACGCGCCGGGGTGGGGCGGACCGGGCCGCGCGTCGAAGCCGCCACGGTTGCAGCCGCGCGACCGCGATCAGGTCGCACAACCCGTCGGCGACGAGCGCCTTGCCGGTCGCGCGGATCCCGAAGATCTGGCCGCTGGTCCCAGACAGGAAGTCGTCGGTCGGCTGCGTGGCGCTCACGATCCGGGTCCAGGTGCAGATCGGCTAGATGGCCCGGGCAGGAATCGAACGGCTTCGCGCGCTCGGTCCGCAACGGCTTCGCGAACTCGGCCCGCGGAGTGGGCCGTGAGCACCACGCCGTTGAGGCAGCGCCGCCGACCGATGTGCCAGACGCAGCCCGCCAGCGTCCGCAGCTCGGCTGCGAGCCTCGGCGCGCGCCCGCGGCGCACGTCGTAGCGCCGCGCGGTGCGGCCGAGCCCGTAGGCGGCCAGCGACAGCCGCCAGATTGTCGAATCGGCGCGGCTGCGGCGGTGGTCGAGCCCGGCGGCGGCGAGATAGCGAACGTGGCCGCCGCGCGCCGCGTAGCGCCACTGCCAGTCCTCCTCCTCGCCGCGGCCGACGATCGTCTCGTCGAACGGCCCGACAAGCTCCCAGGCGCGCCGCCGGACCGCCATGTTGGCGCCCCAGACGACGTCGACGTCGCGGTCCTCCGGGCCGCGGTCAAGCGTCGTGATCGGTGGCTGCTCACGGCCGCATGACCGCAGGCCGCCCTCGAGTCGCGCCCGGATCGGGCCTCCGAACACGTCGCGGTCGGGCGTCTGGGCGGCGCCCCGAAGCATCGCCGCCAACCACCCGGGCGGCGCCTCGACGTCATCGTCGATGAGCACGATCAGGTCGCCGGCCGCGGCGGTGAGGCCCGCGTTGCGCGCCGCATTGGCCCCTGAGGCGGGCGCCCGTAGCAGCCGGGCACCGTGGAGCTGCGCTACCCGTGCGGTCTCGGCGTCAACGCCGTCGTCGACCACGAGCACCTCGACGTCCGCGGTACGCGCCTGCGGCATCACCGAGGCGAGCGTGACCCCCAGGTACTCGGGCCGATCGCGCGTGGGGATCACGATCGACGCTGTCGGCTGGCTGGCCACCAGGTCATTCTGCCCGGCGTCGGCGGCGGAAACGGGGGCTGGGCTAGTCGGTTGGGTCTGCGTCGCCGGCCCGCAGCGCGCGTCGATGGGCGACGAGCTGGCGTCCGAAGTCACGCACGAAGCGCGGGTTGTACCGCGTGTAGCGCCGCCACAGGCGCCGTGGCTC
>DATNKY010000311.1:0-3539 GCA_035603155.1 Solirubrobacteraceae bacterium | reverse complement strand
CAGCGAGATGTGCGCCGGCGGCCCGCCGAAGCCCGTCAGGCCGATCCGCGTCCATTCGCGAGCGACGGTCGCGAGCGGGACGTGCGGGGGCGATTCGGGGTCCGGGGGTTCGGCGTCCCGGGGTTCGGCGTCGCGGGGTTCCTGGTCCGGGGGTTCGGGGCTCGGCGGTTCGGAGTCAGCCGGTTCGGGGCTCGGGGGTTCGGGGCTCGGCGGTTCGCGGGCGGTCCGTTCCGGCTCACTCGGCGCGCCCGCGTCCGCGCCTGCGCTGCCGGTTGATTCGGGCACCCGCTCAGCTTTGCAGACGGATGCGCTCGCAATCAGAGACGCTGCCGGATATAAATGGCAGATGGCGATCGGCGCTCCGCGTTCCGACGGGCTTCCGGTGCTGTGGCAGCTGCAGCTGTCGCACTACAACGAGAAGGTCCGTTGGGCGCTGGACTACAAGCAGATCCCGCATGTGCGGCGTTCGCTGCTGCCGGGCCTGCACGTGATCGTCGCCCAGCGGTTGACGCGGGCCGGTGACACAACCCCCGTCCTGACGATCGACGGACGGTCGATCGGCGACTCGACCGCGATCATCTCCGAGCTCGAGCGGCGCTGGCCGCAACCGCCGCTCTACCCGGCCGATCCGGAGCAGCGCGCGCGAGCGCTCGAGCTCGAGGAGTTCTTCGACGAGCAGCTGGGTCCCCACATCCGCCGCGCGGTCTACTTCGTGCTGCTCGACGAGCCCGACGCGGTCTTGCCGCTGTTCCTCAACGGTCAGCGGCTCCCCGCGCGAATCGTGCTGCGCGGCACGTTCCCGATCCTCAAGGTCGGGATGCGGCGGCGGTTGCGGATCGAAGCGGGCCCGGCGGCGGAGAGCCGCGAGTTCACGGTCGCGGCGATGGATAGGCTCGAGGCCGAGCTCGGGCCGAGCGGGTACCTCGTCGGCGACAGCTTCTCGGTCGCCGATCTGACCGCGGCATCGCTGTTCTATCCGCTCGTGCTTCCGCCCGAGTTCCCGTACCCGGTCCTGTCGCAGGTGCCCGAGACCGGACGCGAGTTCCTGGCGTCATTCGCGGCCCGTCCGGGCTCGCGCTGGATCCGCGAGATGTACGCGCGCCACCGCCTGCCGAGCCCGGCCGGCGCGGCGCGGGTCGCGGTCCCGGCCTAGCCGCGCCTCAATGCCGGTGGTCGCAGTGCCGGCCACGCTCGGGGCGCGACTCGGAGTCAGAAAGTGACCGCCACGGGCGTTTTTCGACTCCGAGTCAGAAAACGTGCCCAGCACTCGCTTTTTGACTCCGAGTCGGGACTACATCGGCGTTCCGAGCTCGACCAGCGTCCCGAACGGGTCCCGGACCCAGGCGACCCGCTGCCCGTGCGGCTTGTCGACCGGCTCGGCGAGCGACTCGCACCCGGCAGCCAAGGCGGCCGCGTAGACGGTGTCTATGTCGTCGGCAACGAGCGTCACCTCGCAGTTGGGCGGCTGCTCGCCGGCGCCGGGACGCCGCACGCCACCCGGGAAGCTGGCCTCGCCGAGCGCGTAGGACGCGAACGCGAGCTTGGTCGGCCCCGTGTCTAGCTGCGCGTAGGAGCCGTCGGGCGCGGCGAATTCGGCGCGCAACCCGAATGTCCTGACGTAGAACTCGCTCGCCTCCGTGGGCTCGTCGACGTACACGATCACCCAGCCGAGCTTGCACTCGATCGCGGCCATCGGAGCCTCGTGTTTGACATCTGTTGTCTCGCTCATGGTCGAGACGTTCTCAGACGCGCGCCGGCGCGTCTTGGAGAAAACGGCCAGACCGTCTAGGCCTCGGAGCAGAGCGTCTACGACTGAGAGATCAGGAGACTCGGCGGTACTCCGGCGAGCTCGCGGCAGTCGCCCGAGAAGTGAGCCTGATCTGCATACCCGGCGTCGAACGCGACCCGTCCGAGCTCATCGCCGGCCTGAGCCGCGGCCAGCGCGCGACGCAGTCGCAGCACCCGTCCGAGGCGTTTCGGTCCGTAGCCGACCGCCGCCGTCATCCGCCGCCGCAGTCCGCGACCGCTCACCCCAAGCTCGCGCGCGAGGCCGTTGACGTCGTCGGCGCGGCGGCTCAAACGACGCACGGCGGCACCGACGAGAGGGTCGGGCGACTCCGCGCCAGCCGCGTGCCGGGCGAGCCAGCGCTCGAGCGCGCGGACGGGATCGCGGTCGCCCTCGATCTCCTCCTCGAGTCTCGCGGACTCGCTGCCCAGTACCAGCTCGATCCCGACGCGCTCATCTCGCAGCGACTGGGCCGCTACCCCGAGCAGCACGGGCGCGGCCCCGGGACGCATGCGGGCGCCGAGCATGTATGACTCGGACGCGACCGGCACGACGAACGCGGTCGTGTTGGGGCCGACGATCGCGCTGCCCACGCCGCGGTGGTAGATGACATCGATGCAGCCGTCCGGCAGCACCCGCACCGGCGGACCGTCTCCGACCCGCTCCCAGGTGCACACCAGCCACGGCTCGAGCTCACGCGGCGCTGGGTGCTCGCGATAGGGCACGTCTTTATTCAAGCGCGACGGCGACCCGCGCGGAGGCTTGGTCGATCTGGCGTCAGGCGTCGGGTTGCGGCCCTGCGATGTCCGGAGCCGCCATCTCGCCGGTCTCCTCCGAGCTCCATCCGGCTCCCGGTCCCACATCGTCGGTCTCGTCCGCGGTCGATCCGGCTTGCGGTGCAATGTCATCGGTCTCGTCCACGGTCGATCCGGCCACGGCTGCCACGTCGGCGGTCTTGCCCTCGGCCGGGAACCGTTCGAGCGCTTCCTCGGCGAGCGCGATCAGCGCCAGCCCGACGTCGCGTGCATCATCGAGCAGCCGGGCGCGTTCGCGCCACACCGCGTCGGTCTCGTTGTCGAGGTCCGCGAGCTTGCGCTTCGCGTTCTCGGTCATCGCGGCCGCGCCCGCGGCCGCATCCGCGATCGTCCGGTCCGCGTGCTCGCGGGCCGCGCGGGTGGTCTCGTGGGCCTCGTCATGCGCGACGACCAGGATCGAGGCAGTCTGCTCGCCCAGTCGCTCGATCTCCTCGGTGATCGAGATCGGCTGCTCCGTGGAGGCGCGGAGCTCGTCGAGCTCGGCTTCTAGCTCGGCGATCCGCTCATCGACCGCGGCGCGGTTGTAGCCGATCGGCCCGAGCGGGAAGCGGGAGTCCTCCACCCGGGGCGAAACGGCCGCGACGACCTCGTGGGGCTCGTAATCCTCGTAGTCCTCGTGCGCCGCCTCCGAGGGCCCGGCCTCGTCCACGTCAGCGGGCTCCGGTCCCGCCTCGAGACTCGGGTGGCCCGGTCGGCGAGGATCAAAGCTTTGCAGGGCGCGCGCGATGCGATCGCGGAAGCCGGCCATGGGCGCGGCGCCGGCGGGCCGGTCACCGGCCACGGGGCCTGGCTGCTGCGCGGGCCCAGGCCCGGGCGCGTGGGCCGGCCCGGACGCGTGGGCCGGCTCAGGCGCGGGCCCCGACCTGGGCGCATGGCCCGGCTCAGGCGCGGGCCCCGACCTGGGCGCATGGGCCCGCTCGGGCGCGTGGACCGCCTCG
>DATNKY010000272.1:0-5151 GCA_035603155.1 Solirubrobacteraceae bacterium | reverse complement strand
TCGCCGCTGCGAAGGAGGCCGGCGCCCGCGTGAGCGCCGAGGTCTGCCCGCACCACCTGACGCTGACCGACGACGTGGTCCGCACGCTCGACAGCCGCTTCAAGATGAATCCGCCGCTGCGCACCGAGCGCGACCGCCTTGCCCTGATCGAGGGGCTCAAGAGCGGCGTGATCGACTGCATCGCGACCGATCACGCGCCGCACGCCCAGCACGAGAAGGAGGTCCCGTTCGAGCAGGCGCCGATGGGCACGACGGGATTGGAGACGGCCTTCGCGGCGCTGTACACGGAACTCGTGCTGCCCGGCGAGCTCGAGCTCGAACTGATCGTGCGGCGCCTCAGCGACGGGGCGGCGCTGTACGACCTCCCGACGCCCCGGATCGCGACCGGCGAGCGCGCCAACGTCTGCCTCGTCAACCTCGACGCGCGATGGGAGGTCGGTGCGCGGGGTTACGCGAGCCGATCGGCGAACTCGTGCTTCTCGGGCCGCACGCTCCAGGGCCGGGTCGAGCTGACCGTCGCCGCTGGAGCGGTCGCCTACCGGGCCGCGATGCTCACAGGCGCGGGGACGCTCAGCAGCCGATGATCCCGGAGACGACCGCGTACGTGCTGCTCGAGGACGGCACGCGATTCGACGGGCTCGCGTGCGGCGCCGACGAGCTCGCGGTCGGCGAGATCGTCTTCACAACCTCGATGTCGGGCTATCAGGAGGCGATGACCGACCCGAGCTATTCGGGCCAGTTGATCGCTTTCACCTACCCGCAGATCGGAAACTACGGGGTCAGCGACGAAGCGATGGAGTCCGATCGCGTCCACGCGCGGGCGGCGATCATGCGCGCCGCGGCCGACCGCGACGACGGGCCCAAGGCACAGACCGGCTGGCTTCGGTGGCTGACATCCAACGGCGTTCCCGCGATCACCGACCTCGACACGCGTGCGCTCGTACAGCACATCCGCGACGCCGGCGCGATGCGCGGCGGCCTGTTTCCGGCGCGGGTGGCCGAGGATCGGGCCCGCGAACTGATCGAGGACGAGCCGCCGATGACCGGCCGTGACCTGGCGCGGGCGGTGACCCCGGTGCAGACCGTGGTCGTCGAGGGCGGCCGCCCCGGTCCCGGCCCGCTGATCGCGATGATCGACACCGGCGTGAAGCGCTCGATCGTCGCCAACCTGAACAGGTGCGGCGCGACCGTCGAGCTGCATCCCTGCACCGCCACAGCCGAGCAGCTGCTCGCCAATTCCCCCGACGCGGTGTTCCTCGCCAACGGCCCCGGCGATCCCGGCGCGCTGGATTACATCGTCGCGACCGTCGAGCAGCTCGTCGGCAGGCTTCCCGTGTACGGGATCTGCCTCGGCCACCAGCTCCTGTGCCGCGCGGTCGGGCTGGAGACCTACAAGCTGCCATTCGGTCACCACGGCGCCAACCACCCCGTCAAGGACCTGGTCACGGCGCGGACCGAGATCACGAGCCAGAACCACGGCTTCGCGGTGCTCGGACCCGACGGCGGCCCGACGATCGACCGTGACGAGGCGGTCCGCTGGAAGACCGACTTCGGCACCGCCGAGCTCAGCCACATCAACCTCTATGACCGCACGGTCGAGGGGCTGCGTCTGCTCGACGTCCCTGGGGCGACGGTCCAGTACCACCCCGAGGCGGGGCCTGGTCCCAACGACTCGCTGTACCTGTTCGACCGGTTCATCGAAGAGATCAGAGCCGCGGCGTAGACCGTGCCCCGCCGCGACGACATCCATAAGATCCTGCTGCTCGGATCTGGTCCGATCGTGATCGGCCAGGCGGCGGAGTTCGACTACTCCGGCACCCAGGCATGTCGCGTGCTCGTCCAGGAGGGTTACGAGGTCGTGCTGGTCAACTCCAACCCGGCGACGATCATGACCGATCCCGAGGTCGCGACGACGACCTACTTCGAGCCGCTGCTCCCCGGCCCGGTGGCGCAGGTGATCGAGCGCGAGCGTCCCGATGCGCTGCTGCCGACGCTCGGCGGCCAGACGGCGCTGAACTTGTCAAAGGCGCTCGACGAGGACGGGACCCTGGAACGGTTCGGCGTCGAGATGATCGGCGCCAACTCGGAGGCGATCAGTCGCGCCGAGGACCGCGAGCGCTTCCGCGACACGATGACCGAAGCCGGGCTGCGGGTTCCGCGCAGCGCGATCGCCCACAGCGTCGACGATGCGCGCGCGGCGCTGATGGAGATCGGGCTCCCGTTCATCGTCCGGCCGGCGTTCACGCTCGGCGGCAGCGGCGGCGGAGTGGTGCACGACGAGTCGCAACTCGAGCGCGTCGTCGGCCGCGGCCTGGCGCTATCGCCGATCGGTCAGGTGCTGCTCGAGGAGTCGGTCCTGGGATGGGGCGAGTTCGAGCTCGAGGTAATGCGCGACCACTCCGACAACGTCGTGATCGTGTGCTCGATCGAGAACCTCGACCCGATGGGCGTGCACACCGGCGACAGCGTCTGTGTGGCGCCCCAGCAGACGCTGACCGACAAGCAGTACCAGGCGCTGCGCGACCAGGCGATCGCCGTGATCCGCGCAGTCGGGGTGGAGACGGGCGGCTCGAACGTCCAGTTCGCCGTGAACCGCTCGACCGACGAGATCGTCGTGATCGAGATGAACCCGCGCGTGTCGCGCTCGAGCGCGCTCGCGAGCAAGGCGACCGGCTTCCCGATCGCCAAGATCGCGGCGCGGCTCGCGGTCGGTTACACGTTGCAGGAGATCCCCAACGACATCACCAAGGCGACGCCCGCTAGCTTCGAGCCCGCGATCGACTACTGCGTCGTCAAGTGGCCCAGGTTCGCGTTCGAGAAGTTCCCGGGCGCCGAGGCGGGGCTGACGACGCACATGAAGTCGGTAGGGGAGGCGATGGCGCTCGGGCGGACCTTCAAGCAGGCCTTCGCCAAGGCGCTTCGCTCGCGCGAGCTCGACCAGCTCCCGACGCCGCCCCCCGACGACGACGAGCTGCTGTCGCTGGTGGAGGTCCCGGGCGCCGACCGCTTCGACTACCTGCTCGAGGCGCTGCGCCGCGGCGCGACGGTGGACGAGCTGCAACGGCGCACGAGCATCGACCCGTGGTTCCTGCACGAGCTCGGCGAACTCGCCCGCGACCCCGCTGCGCCCTTCTCCGGCGTGCGGACGTTCAGGGCCGTCGACACGTGCGCGGCCGAGTTCGCCGCGCAGACGCCGTACTTCTACTCGGGCTGGGAGCGGCCGCTGGACGGTGCACCTCGACACGAGTCGGTGCCCGGAGAGCGACCCCGGGTCGTGATCCTCGGCTCCGGCCCGAACCGGATCGGCCAAGGGATCGAGTTTGACTACTGCTGCGTCCACGCGGCTCAGACGGTCCGCGAGCTCGGGCGCGACGCGGTGATGATCAACTGCAACCCGGAGACCGTGTCCACCGACTACGACACGTCGGACCGGCTGTACTTCGAGCCGCTGACGCTCGAGGACGTGATCGCGGTCTGCGAGCATGAACAACCAGAAGGCGTCGTGGTCCAATTCGGCGGCCAGACGCCGCTCAAGCTCGCCTCCGGACTGCACCAGGCCGGCATCCCGGTCCTGGGGACGGGGATCGAGGCGATCGACCTCGCCGAGGACCGCGCCAGGTTCGGGGCGCTGCTCGACCGCCTCGGCTACAACGCGCCGCCGTACGCGACCGCGAGCAGCCCCGAGGAGGCGCTCGCGCGCGCCCCCGGGGTCGGCTTCCCGCTGCTTGTCCGGCCCAGCTACGTGCTCGGCGGCCGCGCGATGGAGATCGTGTACAGCGTCGACGGCCTCGCCGACTACCTCAGCCGGGTGGTTCCGGAGGTCGGCGCCGCGATCTACCTCGACCGCTTCCTCGAGGACTCGATCGAGGTCGACGTCGATGCCCTGTGCGACGGAACCGATGTCTGGATCGCCGGGATCATGCAGCACGTCGAGGAGGCCGGGATCCATTCGGGCGACTCGGCGTGCGTGCTGCCGCCGCACGCGCTCGGCGAGGAGATGCTCTCCCAGCTCCGCGCTCAGACCGAGGGGATCGCGAAAGCGCTCGAGGTGGTCGGCCTGCTCAACGTCCAGTTCGCGATCCGCGGCGACACGCTGTACGTGATCGAGGCCAACCCGCGGGCCTCACGCACGGTGCCGTTCGTCTCGAAGGCGATCGGGCTGCCGGTGGCCAAGCTCGCCTGCCGGGTCCTGCTCGGCGAGCGGCTGGCCGACCTCGACCTGCCGCCGGACACGAGCAACGGCCACGTCTGCGTCAAGGAGGTCGTGCTCCCGTTCGACCGGTTCGCGGGCGCGGACTCGCTGCTCGGCCCCGAGATGCGGTCGACCGGGGAGGTGATGGGGATCGCGCGCGACTTCCCGACCGCGTTCGCCAAGGCCCAGGCCGCCGCGGGCGCGACGCTGCCGAACGCGGGGACGGCGTTCATCACGGTCGCCGACGGCGACAAGCCGGCCGCGAGCGGTGTCGCGACGCTGCTGCACGATCTCGGGTTCGAGATCATCGCCACCCGCGGCACCGCGCAGGCGATCCGCAAAATGGGCATCCCGGCCGAGGCGATCAACAAGATCGGCGAGGGCTCCCCGCACGTGGTCGACTGGATCGAGCGCGGCGAGGTCGACATCGTGATCAACACGCCGGTCGGCACGGGCGCCCGCGTCGACGGCTACGAGATCCGCGCCGCCGCGATTGCGCGCGGGATCCCTTGCATCACCACGATGACCGGCGCGATGGCCGCCGCCCGGGCGATCGCCGCCGCCCGGCGCGGAGCCCCCGAGGTCCTCTCGCTCCAGGAGATCCACGCCCCGCACCAACCGCTGACGGCCCCCGGATGAACCGGGTGACCGCGCCTTTCGGCCGTCGCGCCGCGACCATCGCCGCGCGCGAGCAGCACGGCGCCTACGTCGTGATTCGCTGCCGCGACTTACACGGCCCCAGTCCACAGCCCGGCCAGTTCTACATGCTGCAGGCCGCCGAGCGCTGGGGCGGGGGAGAGGGCGAGCGGCCGTTCCTCCCGCGCGCGTTCAGCGTCCTTCGCGCCGGCGGCGGCGAGCTCGAGTTCCTGATCGAGGACGTCGGCCCGGGCACCAAGCGGCTCACGGAGCTCGCGGCCGGCGACCACCTGCGTGTGGTCGGCCCGCTCGGGAACGGGTTC
>DATNKY010000255.1:0-4572 GCA_035603155.1 Solirubrobacteraceae bacterium | reverse complement strand
TGGACCGCACCGGGTACGCCGTACTCGTACGGGCCGCCCACGACCGTCGGGACCGTGTCGAAGTTGAAGATCGGCGGTGGCGACGAGACCTGCCACTCGAGCGTCAGTGCCCGCCACGGGTTGGCCGCGGCGCGCGGACCTGAGCGCCAGCTGGCGACCATGTTGTAGAGGAAGATCAGCGTCGTCAGCCCGAGGAAGAACGAGCAGATCGAGATGAACAGGTTCCAGGTCGCGAACTTGGCCGCGTACTCGGCGACCCGTCGCGGCATCCCCTGGATCCCGATGATGTGCATCGGTCCGAACGTCAGGTTGGCGAAGATGAACGTCAGCCAGAAGTGCCACTTGCCGAGCCGCTCGTCGTACATCCGCCCCGTTATCTTCGGGAACCAGTAGTAGACACCGGCGAAGATCGTCATCAGCGAGCCGCCGAACAGCACGTAATGGATGTGGGCGACGATGAAGTACGTCTGGCTGACGTGGATGTCAAACGGGATCATCGCGAGCATCACGCCGCTGATCCCGCCGAGCGTGAACATCGTCAGAAAGCCGAGCGCGAACAGCATCGGCGTGTCCATGTGCAGCACGCCGCGCCACAGCGTCGCGAGCCACGAGAAGATCTTGATTCCCGTTGGGATCGCGATGATCGCGGTCGTGATCATCATCGGGATCCGGATCCATGGGGCCATGCCCGAGACGAACATGTGGTGCGCCCACACGGTGAAGCCGAGCACGACGATCGCGAGCAGCGAGAAGGCCATCATTCGATAGCCGAAGATCGGTTTTCGGGATTTGACGGCGATGACCTCCGAGATGATCCCGAAGCCCGGCAGCATCATGATGTACACGGCTGGGTGCGAGTAGAACCAGAAGACGTGCTGGTACATGATCACGTTGCCGTCGTTGCCGGCGCCGACGAACGCGTCGAAGAAGTGGAAGTGAAGCGCCGTGTCGAGCAGGACGAAGAACTGCGAGGCGGCGATGAACGGGGTCGCGATCACGACCAGAAGCGAGGTCGAGAAGTTCGCCCAGACGAGCAGCGGCAGGCGGAAGAAGCTCATTCCGGGAGCGCGCATGGTGATGATCGTGACCAGGAAGTTGAGCGCGGTGAAGATCGACGAGAAGCCCGCGAACTGAACCGCGATCGAGAAGAACAACTGTCCTATCGGCATCGTCGTCGACAGCGGGGCATAGGCCGTCCAGCCGGCCGCGAACGAGCCTCCCGGCGCGAGGAAGCTCATCAACATCATCACCCCACCAACCGGGAGCAACCAGTAGGAGAGCGCGTTCAGCCGCGGGAACGCCATGTCCGGGGCGCCGATCATCAGCGGCAGCACGAAATTGGCCAGCCCCGCGAACACGGGGATCACGAACAGGAAGATCAGCACCGTCGCGTGGACCGAGAAGACGCCGTTGTACTGCTCGGGCGTCAGGAACTGCATCCCGGGCTTCGCGAGCTGAGCGCGGATCAGCATCGCGAGCATGCCGCCGACGAACAGGAAGAAGAACGACGTGACCGTGTACTGGACCCCGATCACCTTGTGGTCGGTGTTGACGCGGAAGTAGTCGCGCCAGCTGCGCGCGCCGTGGTCTGCGTGGCTCTCGGGACGCGTCGGCCTGCCGCTCGCCCAGTACAGCCAGTAGTCGCATGTGCCGAGGCCGAGCAGGAAGCCCGCGGGGACGCAGAGCAGCGCGACGATCGTGATCGCGTGCGGGTCGATCACCGGGTGCTGGTGCATCAGGAACCGGATCAGCGCGGTCAAGCCGAAGGCGAAGGCGAAGGCGATCACGTCGCACAGGGCTGCCCGATACCAACCGGGCCTTCGGAGCTTTGCCGGTAGGGCCATCAGCTCGCCTCCTTGATCATGCAGTCGCTCTCTGGCATGCGATCGCGTCCACTTGCATCACTCACTTTGTCACGCTCGAGAGGTAGTTGACGAGCGCCTGAACCTGGGTCGAACCCAGCGATTGGGCGAAGTTTGACGGCATCACGCCCGCGTGATAGCCGCTCGGTATGTAGGCGTACGGCTTCGTGATCGCCGTATGGAGGCACTCGGCGAGCGTCTTGCCCCGCACCTTCATCGAGGCCGAACTCGCGCAGTCACTCTTGAGCCGCTGAGTCAGGTTCGGCCCGACGGTTCCGGTCGTGCCCGCGGCCGAAAGCGTGTGGCAGCTGCCACAGCCGCCGGCGCCGACGAAGATCGACTTGCCGGCCGCCGGGCTCGTGGCCGAGGAGCTCGGGGAAGTGGAAGAGCCGCTGCTGCTCGAGCCGCCGCCACCGCTGCTGGCACTCGACGAACCACTCGAGGAGCCCAGGCCCGGTGCGACCACGGCGTTGGGCGGCGGTGTCCCGACCGGCGGCGGGGCATTGGCCTTCTGGTGGCTCAGCCAGGTCTGGAATGTCGATGGCGTGACCACGTGGACGGTCGCTCGCATCAACGAGTGGCCGGCGCCGCACAGCTCCGTGCACTCGGCCGGGTAGGTCCCGATGCGGTCGGGCGTGACCCGCAGCGTCGTCGTGATCCCGGGCACGGCATCGAGCTTCTCGGAGAACTCGGGCACGAAGAAGCTGTGGATCACGTCGTAGGAGCGCAGCTTGAACACGATCGGGCGGCCCTTGGGCAGGTAGAGCACCGGCGTGGTGATCTCCTTGCCGCCGCTCGACGGGTAGGAGAACTGAAACGCGAACTGCCGTGCCGTCACGTTGACGGTCATCTCGTTGGCATGGCTGTTCTCGTTGGCGCGCAGGACTGCGTACGCGTAGCCGCACATGCCGAGGATCAGAACGGCCGGTAGCGCCGTCCACACGACCTCGAGGCGCGTGTTGCCGTGAATCGGCGGCCCGTCCTTTTCCTCCTCGCCGGGCTTCATCCGAAAGCGCCAGATGCAGTAGCCGATCACGGTGACCACGAGCACGAAGATCGGGACCGTGGCGATCAGCAGGACGTCGTACAGCGTGTGGTCCCGGTGAGCCTGCGCCGAGGCGGCCGTCGGCCACCACGGGATCAGGAACAGCGCAATCGGAAGCACGATCGCGACGCCGACGATCCCGATGCAGACCATCTGCGCAACGGGGCGATTACGTAGCACGCTGTCCTTCACCCTCGAGCATTCGTCGGGCTGCATCCTATGGGTTCCGAGCGACGAACGACGTCGGCACGGGCAGGCTTCTGACAACCGACTATGATTGAGTCAATCGTTGCAAACTGGCGGGAGTCGCGATGCTGGTGCGGGACGCAATGACGCGCGTTGTCCTGACCGTCGGCCCGGAGCACTCGCTGCGGGTGGCGGCCGTAGCGATGCGCGACCGCCGGGTCGGCGCGGCGGTCGTGCTCGATCCGGATGGCCCCGGTCCGAGCGTGATCACCGAGCGCGACATCCTGCACTCGATCGGCGCGGGAGAGGATCCCGACTCCGAGCGCGTCGCCGATCATCTGACCGCCGAGCTCACGTTCGCATCGCCGGACTGGTCACTCGAGCAAGCCGCGGCGACGATGGTCAGGGGCGGATTCCGGCACCTGGTGGTGGTCGACCAGGGAGATCTCGCTGGGATGCTCTCGATGCGCGACATCGTCAGGGTCTGGACCGGAGACGGCGCGAGCTGTGAGCTGCCGGCCCGCGCGGACGCCGCCGAGACCTGAGCGCAGACGCCTGCTGCGCCCCGGTGAGGCGCCGACGATCACGGCGCCCCTGCGAGGGGTCAGTGGTGCTCTTCGGGGAGCTCGTCGATGTCACGCCGCGTGCTGCGGATCCACATCACGGTCGTGACGATCACGATGATCAGGCCGATCGCCGAGATGATCAGACTCAGCGTGGTGCCGACGATCGTGAGCGTGATCCCGATCGCGCTCACCAGCGGGAGCACGCTCGGGCCCGGGAGGTGGATCTCCTCGCCGACGGGAGGCGGCGGCTGTTGCTCGCTCATCTGGGCTCCGCGCGCCCCGGGCTCGAGGCCGGCTGGCCGAGTTCGAAGCCCATCTCGGTCATCCAGGTGATCACGCGTGTATGTAGATCACTGCCGCGACGAACGAGATGCCGAACATGAACAGCGCGGCGGCACCGGCGATCAGACCGGAGCGGATGTTCTTGCGGGCGAGCTTTCTGTCCATGACGGGGAGATCCTAATCGGTCGTGGGTCGGTAACGGTCGCTCCGTCTACAGCTTCACGTCGGCGACCATGGTCGCGAACAGCAACGCCAGGTAGAGCATCGAGTACAGGTACAGGCGCAGCGCCCAGCGGCGGTCGGCGCGCCGGTACAGGATCACCGTGCCTGCGACGAACGTCAGGCCGAGCACGATCGATCCCGCGAGATAGATGCCGCCGAACGCGCCGGCGCAGAACGGTAGCTGGCTGACGGCGTAGAGCAGCAGCCCATAGAGCACGATCTGGCGGCGGGTCTCGCGCTCGCCACGGACCACCGGCAGCATCGGGACGTCGACTCGCGCGTACTCG
Organism: Solirubrobacteraceae bacterium; assembly: GCA_035603155.1. Lineage (GTDB taxonomy): Bacteria > Actinomycetota > Thermoleophilia > Solirubrobacterales > Solirubrobacteraceae > Palsa-465. The sequence continues at coordinate 122 of DATNKY010000255.1, read as the reverse complement.
TCCTTCATCAGCAGGCTCAGCGCCCAGAAGTGTGGTGGCGTCCAGTAGAAGACAATCGCGAACAGGTAGACCGCGGTCCATGAGAGCGAGCCCGTGGTCGCGGCCCACGCGACCAGCGGCGG
>DATNKY010000771.1:0-2033 GCA_035603155.1 Solirubrobacteraceae bacterium | reverse complement strand
GATTCAGGCGTTCGAGCCGATCCTCGTCGAGGGTAAGGCGATCCAGGTCCACCCGCTCGTCTGTCACGCGTTCAACGCCGACTTCGACGGCGACCAGATGGCCGTGCACCTGCCGCTGTCGGCGGAGGCGCAGGCCGAGGCTCGGATCCTGATGCTGTCTGCCAACAACATCCTGTCCCCCGCGCACGGAGCGCCGTTGGCGACCCCGGCGCAGGACATGGTGCTGGGCGCCTACTACCTGACCTACGGCCCGGACGAGAAGGATCTCGCCGAGATCGACCCGGCCACGCACGAGCCGTCACCGCACGTGTTCCGCACCGCCCAGGAGGCGGAGTGGTCCTACGAGCACGGCGTCGTCAAGCTCCACGACCTCGCGGAGTTTCGCCCACTCGGGCGTGAGGGCGGCCACGTCCTGACGACGGTCGGACGGATCATCTACAACGACAAGATCGAGCGGGCCCTCGGCGAGGCGCTCGGCGAGCAGTTCGACCCGAGCAGCTACGAGTTCGTCAACCGCTCGATGAAGAAGAAGGACACGACGCGGCTCGTCGACGACCTCGTGCAGCTGTACGGCGCGCCGACGATCTCGCAGGTGCTCGACGCGTTCAAGGACGTCGGCTTCCACTTCGCCACCCAGGCCGGTGTGACGATCTCCAAGAACGACGTGCAGACACCCCCGAGCAAGCAGGAGATCCTGTCGCGTTACGAGGCCGAGCTCGAGGCGGTCGACGCCCAGTACGACAACGGCGAGATCAACCAGGAGGAGCGCCACGAGGCGGTCACGGGCCTGTGGGATCGCGCGACCAACGAGGTCGGGCAGGCACTGTACGACCACCTCGATGAACTCAACCCGATCTACATGATGGCCAACTCCGGGGCCCGCGGGTCGTTCTCGCAGATCCGGCAGCTGGCCGGCATGCGCGGGCTGATGGCCAACCCGAAGGGCGAGATCATCGAGCGACCGATCAAGGCCTCCTTCCAGGAGGGGCTGACCGTGCTCGAGTACTTCATCTCGACACACGGCGCCCGCAAGGGACTCGCGGACACCGCGCTCCGCACCGCCGACTCGGGCTACCTGACGCGGCGTCTGGTCGACGTCTCCCAGGACGTGATCATCCGCATGGACGACTGCGGCTCCGAGGAGTACATCGACATGCCGGTCTCCAAGCTCGAGGCCGGTGCTGACAGCCGCGGGCTGCGTCCGACGGGCGAGGCCAACGGCAACCTGATCGGGCGGATCGCCGCACAGGACGTGACGACCAAGCGCGGCCGGGTGATCGTCGAGAAGGGCAAGGAGATCGACCGGGCCGAGCTTGCCGATATCGTCGAGACCTGGCGCGACGACACCGAGAAGGGCATCGTGATCACGGTCCCGGTGCGCTCGGTGCTCAAGTGCGAGGCCACGACCGGTATCTGCCAGGCGTGCTACGGCCGGTCGCTGGCGACGGGCAAGCTGGCGCAGATCGGCGACGCGGTCGGAATCATCGCCGCGCAGTCGATCGGCGAGCCGGGCACACAGCTGACCATGCGGACGTTCCACACCGGCGGCGTCGCCGGCGCGGACATCACGCACGGCCTGCCGCGCGTCGTTGAGCTGTTCGAGGCGCGCAAGCCCAAGGGCCTGGCGAAGATCGCCGAGATCGGCGGCAAGGTCTCGATCGAGGAGTCCGACAAGGCAGTCACGGTCGTGATCACCGACGACACCGGCGAGGAGCACCGCAACACGTTCCCCCGCCGGACGCGGCTGTTCGTCCGGGAAGGCGAGAAAATCGAGCCGGGCACCCAGCTCAACGAGGGCTCGCTGTATCCGGCCGAGCTGCTCGCGGTCCGGGGCCGCACGGAGACCGAGATGTATCTGGTCCGCGAGGTCCAGGAGGTCTACGTGTCTCAGGGCGTCGACATCGACGACAAGCACATCGAGCTGATCGTGCGCCAGATGATGAAGCGGATGCGGGTCGACCAGAAGGGCGACACCGAGCTGCTGCCCGGGCAGTTCGTGGACCGCCAGGAGTACGGCCGCGTGAACAAGGCCG
>DATNKY010000004.1:0-2246 GCA_035603155.1 Solirubrobacteraceae bacterium | reverse complement strand
GCGCCGCTTGCGCCGCTTGCGCCGCCGGAGTCTATGCCGACGACCTTGCCTTGCGGTGGGATCCCGCAGCTCGATCCCGTCTATGAGCTGCCGAGGCCGGGGCGGTGACGACGTGCCGGGCCGACCCCGATGCGTTAGATGCCTGGCGTGGCGGCGGCGGCGTCGGCGGCGCTCTTGATGGCGCGTTCGGCGCGGCGGTCCGCTGCTTCTCGCTTGAGGTCCGCCTGCTGCGTGGAGAGCCATGCGACCTGCGCCGCGCGTCTCTCCGCGCTGCTAGGCCGGTGCGGGCTCGTCAATTGTGTGGACACGGTTACTTTGTGCTTGGCAGCCATCACTCTCTCCTCGAGTCACGTAATTGCGCGTCGTGCGCGTTCGCGCGGTAGGGGAATACCTGGCGCGTCGGGGACCAGGACCTCGACCGCGATCCGAAGTTCGGCTCGCGTGCTCCGCAAATCGCGGAGCCGTCGTAGACGCCCGAACTACATCGTCTAGCAGGTCTCGCGCCCTTATGCGAATCGCGGCAGTCGGCGCGGTTGGGATGTCTGCCGCCGGATTCGGCACCGGCTTTGAGAATCCACGCCAGACGGGGCGTGCATAGACTGCGACGCGTGTTGGGCCCCGCCTTGGCTCTTGGGTCGTCGCTCACTTACGGGGTATCGGATTTTCTCGGTGGGACGACCTCGCGGCGCATCGGCACGCTGCAGTTCATCTTCTGCACCCAGCTGTTCGAGGCGTTGCTGGCCATAGGTTGGGTCGTGATCAGCTCGGAGCCGCCACCGCCGGCAGTGGCGGTCGTGGCGGCGACGGGCGCGGGTCTTGGGCTTGCCATCGGCGTCGCCGCGTTTTTTCAGGCGATGGTTGTCGGGAAGATGAGCATCGTTGCTCCGATCAGCGCGACCGGCGTAGTGCTGCCGGTCGCCGTTGGGATTGCTCGTGGCGAGCGCCCGAGCGCGGCGCAAGCGATAGGCATCGTCGTGGCTATCGCAGGTGTGGTGCTCGCGGCGCGCGGGCCGGGCGAGCGCCAGGCCGCCCGCGCCGAGTCGGGTCTTGGGCTGGCTTTGGTGGCTGCGGTCGGAACGGGGCTGTTTCTTTGGTTGATGGCTCCGGCCAGTCGTCACGGCGTTGCGTGGGGGATCCTGATCTCGCGCGCGATTCCCGCGGTCGCCTTAACCGTTGCGGTCGGCGTGCGGCGGACGTCGCTGCGTCCGGCGATTCAGTCGCGGACGGCGGGCACCATCGCGGTGGCGGCGCTGCTTGCGTTCTCCGGCACCGCGCTCTATGCGCTTTCCACGCTCCACGGCCAGCTGGTGATCGTTTCCGTGCTCGGGTCGCTATATCCAGCTGTGACCGGGCTGCTGGCCTACCACGTGCTCGGCGAGCGCCTCAGTCGCTCCCAACAGGTCGGAATCGCCGCGGTGCTTACCGGGGTAGTGCTCCTATCTACTTAAGGCGGCCGCGGCGCGCGGGACCAACCCGCAAGCGCGGCAGTGCTCCCAGCCGAACCGCATCGGCGGCTTCTCAATCGTAGGAGACCGGAAGCGCGTACCGCGGGTCTCGGTGCAGCTCCCAGTAACGGTCGCGCAGCGCGGTGGTCATCGGTCCGGGACGGCCCTCTCCGACTGGCTCACCGTCGAGCGTCGCGACCGGCATCACCCCGCCGGCGGTGCTGGTGAGGAAGATCTCCTGCGCGCTGTACAGCGCGCTCGCGGGTATGTCACCGATCCGCACCGGCCATCCGAGGTCGTGGGCGATCTCGATGGCGGTCTTCCGAGTGATGCCCTCCAGCACGCCGCGGGCGGGAGTCAGCAGCTCACCGTCCACGATCGCGAACACGTTGAACCCGGCGCCCTCGGAGACGAGTCCGTCGCCGTCGAGCAGAATGGGGAGCCACGCGTCGCGATCGTAGGCCTCGAACAGGCCCCGGACCAGGTCTCCCCAGTGGAAGTTCTTGACCGTCGGGTCGACGGAGCCGGTCGGGATGCGTCGCGTGTCGCGCGCGACGATCACCTGCGTCCCCAGTTCTTGCTGCTCTGGGCGCACGATCCATACGTACGGGATCGCGTAGACGTACAGCCGCGGGGTCCAGCGACGCGGATCGCGCTCCCCGGGAGTGGGGATGCCGCGAGTGACGACCATCTCCACGTACGCCTCGCGTAGCCCGGAGCGTCGAACCGTCTCGATCGTGATCTGCTCGATTTGCGATCGCGGCTTCGGCAAGGGAAGTCGGATCCTCTTGCATCCGCGCT
>DATNKY010000005.1:0-2823 GCA_035603155.1 Solirubrobacteraceae bacterium | reverse complement strand
GACCCCGAGCTGCTCGGAGACCCAGACGCTCTCCGGCGTACCGGCCTCGATCGCCGCAATACGACCGTCTCGCTCGCGCGGGTAGTAGTTGTTGGTCTCGATGACCGGCGCGCCTGGCTTCGCTCCAGCGACGATGCCGGGCGCGAGCTCGACGACGTTCTTCTCCGGAATGCTGACGATTACGAGGTCGGCGTCCGCAGCCGCCTCGCGTGCCCAGACCGCGGTCGCGCCGGTCTCACCGGCCAGATCGGCCAGGGTCTCTGGAGCCCGAGAGTTCGATACTCGGAGGACGTGGCCGAGCCCCGTGAGCCGACGCGTCAGCGAGCCGCCGATGTGCCCCGCTCCGATGATTCCGATGTCCATGATGCCTTCCGGTCAGTCAATAGATGAAAGCCGACGAATCCCGATCTTCGAGATCGTCATCAGTGCCTGCGACAGGATCACAGATCAATGTCCGGCGCTCTGTCCGCCGTCGATGTGGAGGATCTCGCCGGTTACGAACGAGGCGCGCTCGAGGTAGAGGATCCCGTCGACGACGTCGCTGATCTCGCCCACGCGGCCGAGCGGGTGAAGCGCGCCCATGCCCTCGTAGGACGCTGCGTCGTGAATCGGGGTCCTGATCACCCCGAGCGAGACCGCGTTGACACGCACGCCCCGAGCGGCGTATTCGATCGCCAACGATCGGGTCACGGCGACCAGGCCGCCCTTGGTCAGGGAGGCCAGCGCGGACGGCCTTGTGCTGTCGGGCTGGTCTACGAGGCTGCTGCTGATGTTGACGATGTGGCCCGCCCCCCGGGTCACCATCGGCGCGATCGCCTGCTGCGTGATGTGGAAGAAGCCGGCAAGGTTGACCGCGGTGACCGCGGCAAAGTCATCGATGGTGTACTCGCCGAACGGCTTGCCGATGTACACCCCAGCGTTATTGACCAGCGTGTCGATCCGTCCGAACCGCTCGAGCGCCTGCTCGACCACGCGCCGAGAAGTCCCGGGGTCCGTAATGTCGCCTTGCACGGTGAGCAGGTCGGACTCCTCGGCGGCGGGGATCGACCGTGAGGTGGCCACGACCGCATAGCCGGAACGGCGAAACGCTTCCGTGAGACCAGCGCCGATGCCTCGCTCGGCCCCGGTGATGAGCGCGACTGACTGCGGCGTCGCGCTCATCCGACGAGATTCTTCGGGCTGCCGTTCATCTCAGGACCGCTGGTCGTCACGCGAATCAACGAGACGATACGCCGGTGGCCTTGGGGTGTGCCCTCCGAGCTCCAGCTGCGGGGCGAGCGCGGGACCGGTTATGTAGGCAAGTCCGTCCCGGACTGCTCGGCCACCATGTAGGCGGCATACCAGTCAAGCCAGTTCTCGTCCTGGTCTGACCGATGAAACAGGTGTGAGCGCCCAGTGCGCTTCTCGTGCTCGCGGTGCGCAGCCTCGGCACGCCGAAGCGCGCCCTCCAGATCCGCCGCCGACACATAACCCGTCTCGGTCGCGTCGATCCGACCAGGCAGCCGAGTCGTGACCTCCTGAACCAGCCACGTATTGCCATCAGGATCGGTGAAAGAAAAAAATGACCCATAGCTGCTGCGCTCAGGGTCAGGCCCCGGCACTCTCGCCTGCACCGGGAACGGCGGACCATGCCAAATATCACTCACCTCGATCCCGCGACCCGCCAGGTCGGCATACGCCGCCTCGATATCAGACACGACCAACCCTGCCTCGGCCGCACCCGGCGCCGCGGTCGTCAGCCCCAGGCCAAACGTGATCGACGTACCCGACCCCGGCGGCGTGAACTGCACGATCCGAAGCCCCTCCATCGGCGCGACATCATCATCAAGCCGCCAACCCAACTGCTCATAAAACCCCTTGGCCCGATCAACATCAGACACCGGGATGACCTGGATCTCGAGCCTCATATCGACCCGCCCGACGCCCACACGCCCGCTCGACGTGCCTTCTTCAGTAGCGCTCATCACAAACTCCTGGTTTGTAGGAAGACCCCAACCGATCTTCAAAGAACTAACGCCAGCAAGCCTGCTCCCCACACCCCCACATCGCGCCCGGCAAACACCCTGGACAACCCCCGGGAGCGCCCCAACCCCCCGGAACACCGACCGTCGGCGCCGGGATTTGCCAAGGCACGGAGCCGCCCCTACGCTGGCGTGGCGATGTCAACTACCGTTTCCACGCGAAGGCTGCTTGGCCGCCACAGCGAGTGCGCGGCGCTGGATCAGCTGGCCGCGAGTGTGCGCGCGGGTCTAAGCCGGGCGCTGGTCATCCGCGGGGAGGCCGGGGTTGGCAAGAGTGCGCTGCTGGAGTATCTGGCACAGCACGCATCGGGGTGCGGCATCGCCCGGGCAGCCGGAGTCGAGTCGGAGATGGAACTCGCGTACGCGGGGTTACAGCAACTGTGCGCGCCGTTCCTGGATCGCGTCGAGCGCCTTCCCGGCCCGCAACGCGATGCGCTCGGTACCGCGTTCGGTTTGCGCGACGGCGACGCGCCGGATCGGTTCCTCGTTGGCCTGGCGGTGCTGAGTCTGCTCTCCGATGCCGCGGAAGACCGACCCCTCGTCTGCATCGTGGACGACGCGCAGTGCCTCGACGCGGCCTCGACACAGGCGCTGGCGTTCGTCGCGCGCCGTCTCGGTGCGGAGTCGGTCGGGCTGGTCTTCGCCGTGCGCGAGCCGAGCGGCGAGCGGCAGTTCGAGGAGTTGCCGGCGCTCGCCGTCGGCGGGCTCGACGACCGTGACGCGCACGAGTTACTCGCGACAGTGCTCACTGGTCCACTTGACGAGCGGGTGCGTGATCGGCTCGTGGCCGAGACGCGCGGCA
>DATNKY010000196.1:0-4159 GCA_035603155.1 Solirubrobacteraceae bacterium | reverse complement strand
CGTCTGCCTCGACCGAGCTCGTCATCAACTTCGTGCCAGACGGACACAGCCTGGCCATTACACGGGCGCCCGCCGGGCTCGATCCCGGGCTGGCCACGAGAGCGCGATGGCTACGACGGTGCCGTGCCCGGCGTTGGAGGTGATGTTGACTGTGCCAGCGAGCGTTTGGATGCGATCACGGATGTTTCTTAAGCCCGCCCCGTTTTCGGCGTGCGCGGGATCAAAGCCAGTCCCGTCGTCTTGGATACGCACGGAGAGCATCCCGCCGTCGTGGTGCAGTCGTAGCGTCGTGTGTGCGCCGCGGCCGGCGTGTTTCGCGACGTTCTGGATTGCCTCCAAACAGGAGAACTACACGGCGGCCTCGGCTTCTTCGCTGCTGCGAGGCGCCGTGCCTTCTAGGCGCACGTGGATCGATGCCCGCGCTCCCTGCGCTCGGAGCGCTCGTTCGACGCCAAACGAGGCGAGCAGCGGCGAGTAGAGGGAACGGCTGGTGTTCGATCGAAACGTGCCCGCCCCAAGCAAACGACAGCGGCTTTCTTGGCTCACGTCGAACCGAAGGGCGTCCTAGTAACTAATCGGGTGTGGGTTGCGCCGAACCAACGTCGTCGAAGTAGTCCACCCACACGGATGACATGTCGATGCCATCCGCTTCCATTGCCGCGTGTGTCTCGTCCGACGTCCATGCCGCCTGCGCCTGCTCGCGCGTGTCGAAGGTCTCCTCGACCATGACGAGGCTCGGATCGTCTTGTGCGCGCCACGCACGGAAGCTGCGTACGCCAGGCGTGACCTCAAGCGCGTGATCGTACCCCCGCCGCCAAGCGTCGTAGTCGGCAACCCTGAAGTGGCAGAGCACCGTTGTCATGCGTCCCCCTTGTTCGGTCCCCGCCGACGCTAACACGGCCCAACGGCCACAGCAACGCCTTGAAGCTAGCCGCGCCGTCGCCCGACCCAGGGGTGTCGCTCACCCGCTTCGAGGCAGCAGGAGCGCCGTTGGTGGCGTCTCTTGGCGCTGTAAATTCGGCTCCCGGCGATGGTCGGTCTACGCGGCTGTCACGGCGTCGGGATAGTTTGCTCGCGGTCGACATAGATGCTGGCAGCGCCCGGTTCAGACGCACGTCCACACGCGGTCAGAGCTTTTACTGCGGGCCCGGCGCGAGAACTCGCCGAGCCGCTTCGAGACTGGTGCCACCGTCGGTGTTGAAGGCAATCGCAGCGCCGGGGGGTGCAGCCTGACCAGGTTGATCACTGCCTCGAAGAACTCCAGCAACGCTTCTGACCTATGGATGCCGCCGCCGACGACAACACAGTCGTATTGCTCCCCCCGCAGTGCCTCGACGACGCGACGCTCAGCCGTGGCGTCCAACGCGACCAGGCACTGATCGGCGATCAGATCCGAGTCCTCAAAGCGCGCTAACCGGTATTCCAGTCCCGCACGAATGACGGCGGCATGGATTCCAGGGATCGTGTCCGGATCCAAGCCGAGGATCAAGACGCGTCGCCCGGGCAGTGCGCGTGCACTCCCCACAGCATCAAGCCTAACCGGGCGCAGACGCTCGGCTCCTCTGAACAAGGCGCCGTCCGCCACACAAGGGCGCAGGTCTGGATCGCGGGAGACCCCCGAATCTCTGCTCGTTTTCACGAAGAGGCGGCCACGCCTGCACCAGGCCCGAGGCGCTCGTCGACTGCTCATAGGGTGCGGCCGACCGGAGCGGTAGCGCCGGGCCCGTGGCCGCGTGAGCGGAATCGCAGTTGCGCGATCGCGTTCGCCGCGTGCCTCGCCACGCTCAAGCGCGCGTGCGGCGTCTGCGGGATGAGGGCTTGACCCCATTGGCACGCTCGCTCGCGCGAGCTAAGGTTTCCAAACCGCCAGTACTGGGCGGCCTCGAGCGGCTTTCAGACGCTGCGACAGTCTCGGTGCTGGCACGCGGTGCGCGTTGCACGAACAGCAGGAGCCAGCGAGCATGCCACGGGTCGAGGTAGACGGGCTCACGATCAACTACGACGTCCAGGGGGAGGGCGAGCCGCTGCTGTTGATCCCTTACACGTCTGCGGATCACGCCTGCTGGGCGTTTCAGCTGCCGGCCTACACCGAGCAGTTCAACTGCATCGCGATCGACCTTCCCGGCTCCGGTGAGAGCGACAAGCCAGCCGGGCCCTACTCGACCGAGGGCCACGCCGACCAGGTCGCCGCGTTCCTTGACGCGATCGGGATCGAGCGAGCGCACGTCGCGGGCATGTCGTTCGGCGGCGCCGTCGGCATCCACCTCGCCGCCCGCCATCCAGAACGCGTGCGCTCGCTCTCGCTGCACAGCGCCTGGCACGCCAGCGACGACTATCTAAAGACCGTCGTCGAGCAATGGCGCACGCTCGCTTCCACGCTGCCGACCATCGCCGACGTCGTGATCCAGGGCATCTTCCCATGGTGCTTCACACCGGAGATGTACGTCGAACGACCGGAGTTCGTCGACACGCTGGAGGACTTCGTGCGCGGCCGCCCCGCCCAGCCACTGGACGCGTTCCTGGCCCAGACCGACGCGGTCATCGCCCACGACGCGAGCGCCGCGCTGAGCGAGATCGAAGCTCCGACCCTGATCACCTTCGGAGCACGCGACCTCGTCTGCTCCACTCGCTTCGCACAACCACTCAACAACGGGATCGCCGGGAGCGACCTGGTGGTCTTCAAGCATCTGTCACACGCCGGGCTGCACGAGGACCCCGAGACCTTCAACCACGCAACGCTCGACTTTCTGCTGCGCCAGCGCACCTGATACGCACACCGCCGTCGCGGCCGGACCTATCGCCAACCCAACCACGGGCCGCGACTCGCTCGCCTGGCTGAACGCCACGTCGCACCAACCACCGCCAACAGCACCACTGCTCCGTCTCGACAACGAGCCGTCCAGGCGCTCATCGAACGCCTGACTCGGCACTGAACGCCTGACTCGGCACTACGACGGAGAAGGAGCAGCATCGATCCCAGCAACAAATCAGCCCGATGACGCTGTCGCCGAGCCAGACGGTCCCATCGCGCTCTCAGAATCGCCAAAAACGCCTCGCTGCTCCTTCGCTCGAGTCCGGCCCGAGAGCAGCCGCGGTCCGAAAGTTGCTGCCTCGGCGACGGAGCGACAGCCGGCGTGCTCGCTCACGGCGGTGCCGCGCGAGTGGATACACGCGATAAGGGAGCGTCCGGCGATTCCGGGGCTGACCCCTTGCATCCGTGCATTCGCTGAGTCCGACGACAGGAAGCGCGCGTGCTCAGGCCGGTCGTGCGCGTCTGAGCAGGCACCTCGCGCAGAGCGGTGGTCGCGATTACGACGCGGGACCAGTGCTGGGGCTGCGTCGTCTCGGTGCTCGCCGAACCCCGGCGGTAGACATCGCGGCGGGAGTCACCACGACCCTTCTGCCGTCGGTCCGCGCGGCGTTCGCGCTCGCGGTGCGGTCGGGGCGGTGGTGACCGGGCCAGGGATGTTTAGCAGATGCCGCCGTCGTTGACGGTGACCTCGTCGGTCGCGGACTGGCCGTTGCCGGTGTCGTTGGCGGTGACGGTGACGTGGTGAATGTAGATCTGGCAGCTGGAGCCGGTGAGCGTCTTGGTGATCGTGTGCCCGGTGCCGAGCTGACCGTCGATGTCGTCGCTCCAGCTGATGTCCGCGTCGGGGATCGTCGCGCCGGACGCCGTCGTCGCCGATGCGGTGAATGTGATCGCCGTCCCGGCGGCGACGCTCGAGTTGTCGGGTGGATTGGTGATCGACACGCTCGGCGCTCCCGTGCCCGGCACGACGTTGACGGTGACCGACGCGTTCGATGTGCCGCCGGCGCCGTTGGTGGCGCTCAGGGTGACGGTGTGCGTGCCCGGTGTCGCGATCTTGTACTGCAGTAGCGAGGCGCCGGTGCCGATCGGCGTCCCGTCCAGCGACCATGTCGCCGACGGGCCGATGTCGCCCTGCTCGGGGTCGATCGCCTCGCCGCGGAAGCTGATCGTCTGGTCGTTGCCGAACGTCGTGCCGTTGGCGGGATGGTCGATCTCGACGTGGGGCGGCTCGACGACGACATGGATCGTGATCGGGCCGACCGTCCGCTCGCCACTCTGCGAGTCGACGGCGGTCACCGAGATGTGATGGTCGCCTGGGGTGAGCTTGGTGTCCCCGAAGGCCGAGCC
>DATNKY010000749.1:0-6215 GCA_035603155.1 Solirubrobacteraceae bacterium | reverse complement strand
CTCGTCCAGCACGTACAGCATTCCTGTGGTGCTCGCGCGCACCGTCGAGGTGAGCTCGATCCGTTGCCGCTCGCCCGTTGACAGTGAGGCGCCGGACCGGTCGAGTGTCAGGTAGCCGAGACCGACGTCTAGCAGCGGGATGAGCGTGCCGTTCAGTTCCGCGAGCAAACCGGTCGTCATTCGGCCGAGCTCGGCCGGAAGCCCCACCGCCAAGCCGTCTGTGAATCCGCGCAGCTCCCCCAGGTCTAGGGCGCTGATCTCGGCGATGTTGAGGCCGCCGAGCTGTGAGCTCAGCGCCTCGGGCCGCAGCCGGGCGCCATGGCACACCGAGCAGACGCGGGTGATAAGAAACCGCTGCACCAGACGGCGGGTGCGCTCGTTGTCGCTGCGTAGCGAGCGTTCCACCGCGGCGACGGCGTTGTCGTAGTTGACTGACAGCTCCACGGACCGCCCGGTCCGCTTGGACTCAAGCGTCACCCGGCGTTGAACCGGGCCACCGTGCAGCACGATGTCGCGCTCGCGCTTGGTCAGCGACCGGTACGGGACATCGAGCCGAACCCCCTGCTCGCCCGCGGCGTACATTGACAGCCGCCGCCCGCCGGAATTCCACGGCAGCACGGCGCCTTCCTCGATCGTCTTGTCCGGATCGCCAACCAGGGTGCTGACGTCTACTTCGGAGCGCACGCCCAGGCCCTGGCAGGCTGGGCACGCGCCATAGGAATTAAATGAGAACGATTCGGCGCTCGGGTGTACGAAATGCGCGCCGCACACCGGGCAGATGATCTCCGTGCCCTGCGTAGCGATCGACGGATCGACGCGGTGGCCGTTCGGACACAGATGCGAGCCCAGCCGCGACATCATCAGGCGGAGCACGTTGAGCACCTCGGACATGGTGCCGACCGTGCTGCGCGGCCCTGGTATCGGCGGGCGCTGTCGCAGCGCCAGCGCCGGCGGCAGATGGTCGATCCGGTCCACGTCCGGTCGCTGAGCCTGGGCCAGCCGCCGTCGGCTGTAGGTGCTCAGGCCTTCCAGGAACCGGTGCATGCCCTCGGCGTACAGCGTCCCGATGGCCAGCGACGTCTTGCCCGAACCGGACACTCCGACCACAGCGACCGTTCGCCACAGCGGCACATCGACGTCGATGTCCTGAAGGTTGTTGTGCCGTGCGCCGCGCACGCCGATGACCCGGGGCAGCGTTCCCGGCACACCCAGCTCACGAGCAGCGGCTCCAGGCAAGATATGACCATTGTCTCAGCGGTCGCGCGTTCGGGCTGACTGGCCCAATCTGGGCACCTCGCCCGTGCCAAGATAGGCAGTGCTCCCGATGCGGGCCCCCGCGTGCCGGTTTAGGTTCACATGGCACGCAAGAAGCAGGCAAAGCGGAGAAGGGGTCAGAGGCGGACAGCCCGCATCGGTCCTGGCGAGAGCTGACACACATCTGTCAGCCGCCGGTCTCCTGTTCGGCTTCTCGCTGCCACCAGATCGCACGAGGCGACCTGACGAACAGGAGGCAGTCAAATGACCAACGCCCGTATTCATCACCGCACGGTCGGAATTCTCGCGATCGCGCTGATCATCGCGCTTGCGCTGAGCACGACTGCCGTGCCCGCGTCAGGCCGAGGCTTCAACTTCAGGTCCGCCGGCTCGATGGTCCAACAGCCACTGCCACCCCAGTGGGCGTGCGCTATGCGGCGAGCGCTCAGCAGTGGGCCTGTGAGATTTCAGTGTCGGGAATCTCCGGTATAGCGTGACTTGTGCTGCGCGTCACGCGGTCTGGCGTACGTCGGTGCCTTCGGGCAGCACGCGGTCGAGCTGGTTGCGCGAGGTGATGCCGAGCTTGGAGAAGACCTTGCGCAGGTGGTAGGCGACCGTGTGCTGGCTGATGAACAGTCGCGCGCCGATATCGGCGTTCGACGAGCCCTCGCTGGCGAGTCTGGCGATCTGAGCCTCCTGGGGAGTGAGCTCGTCGCGGGTCTCGACCGTGCGTTTGCGGACGCGCTCGCCCGTCGCCAGCAGCTCTCGCTCGGCCCGCGCAGCGAAGGCGTCGGTGCCCATGCTCGTGAACATCTCGAGCGCGGTGCCGAGTTGCTCTCGGGCGTCGAGGCGGCGGCGCTCGCGTCGCAGCCATTCCCCGTAGAGCAGGTGCGTGCGCGCGAGGTCGAGCCGGACGCGGTTACCCGAAAGGTGCGCGATCGAGTCGCGGTACAGACGGTCGGCGACCTCGCCCTCCCTGAGCAACGCCCGCACACGCGCCTCGATTCCGAGCACCCACTCCGAGCTGACCACACGAGTGCGCCCGGAGAGCCATTCCAGGGCGGCCTCGAGCAGCGCCGTGTCGCCGGTCCTTGATGCCGCCTCGGCCAGTTCGGGCACGAGGAAGGGTCCGTGTCCGACCAGATCGTGATGGAACGCTTCACGGGCGGCGTCGCGCGCGGCGTCATGGCGGCCGAGGCCGTTGTAGAGCACGGATCTCGCGTAGGCGTTGGACGTCCATCGCCGTGCGGCCGCCTCCTCCGCGGTGGCCTCGATCAGCTCGGACGCCCGCTCCTCCTGCCCGCGCCACGCCGCGAGAATCATCGGTGCGTTCAGGAGCGGCAGATTCCCGCTCGCCTCAGCGATCAACTGGGCTTCGTCGATCGTCGAGGTGGCCGCCGTCACCTCGCCAGCGAGCAGCTGGCTTCTCGCCAGGAAGCTGAGCGCGAACCGCAGGTGCACGAGCGCGCCCGTGTCGCGGGCGAGCTGCACGCGGCGCGAGGCGAGGAGATGGAAGGCCTCGACATCCCACAGCTCGAGGGCGATGATCGCGCTGGCTCTGTTGCTGACGAGCGACAGCGAGCGACCGAGATCCTCGTTGGTGGGATCAGATGCCAGCAGGAGCTCAAGCCCGCGGGTGAGCGCCGGTGCCGCGGCCGCGTACCCGTCGGTCAAGCGGGTCGCGAACGCATCGAGCAGAACGTCAGCCGCGCGGGGCGGGGTGGGGCTGGATCGCGCGGCCCGCACGGCCTCGGCGAGCGCCCGCGCGCCGCCCTGGACTTCGAGGTCTCCGACCATCGCGCCTCCGAGCGCCTCGAGGTACGTCTCGCGCGCCAGCTCGGGGTCAAGCGGCTCGAGGCGTCTCGCCGCGCTGACCAGCAGGCTCCCGGCATCGCCGCCGCGCTTCTGCTCCAACGCGATTCGGCCCCGCAAAAGCTCGGCGCGCGCGCGCCCGAACTCATCGAGCGGCCCGGCGTCAGCCTGTCCCAAGAGCGCGAGCGCAGCCTCGAGTGCGCCCGCGTCGTGCTTCGCTGAGGCGGCCGCAAGCATGCGCTGTCCGCGGCGATCGGGGTCGCTTGTCAACAGCGCCGATCGCTCGTGGAACGCCGCTGCGGCGGCCAGTCCGCCCCTCGCCTGCGCCCGGCCCGCCGCCCGCTCGAGCTCGGCTGCGACATCCTCGTCGCGACCGACCACCGCCTCGGCCAAATGCCACGCACGCCGATCGGGATCAACCCGCGCGTCAGTCGCTTCTCCCAGCGCTCGGTGCACTAGGCGCCGTTCGTTCGGCGCCGCCGCTCGGTAGATCGCCGAGCGCACCAGCGGATGGCGAAAGCGCACCCTGCCGTCGATTTCGATCAGGCCGGCCGCCTGCGCCGGATCGAGCACGGCGGTGGTGATCCCGAGCCGCTCGGCCGCGCGCCCCAAAAGCCACGGGTCACCGAGAGGCTCCGCCGCAGCGGCCAACAAGAGGCGCTGGGTCTCCACCGGAAGCGCCTGCAACCGGTTCAGGAAGCTCTCTTCGATCCTGCCCGACAACGACAGCGCTTGGGGCAATGCGAACCCGCCTGCGAGCTGCGCGGCGGTGAGCCCCCGCGGGAGTTCGAGCAGCGCCAGGGGATTACCGCGTGTCTCGGCCAACAGCTCATCGGCGACCCCCTCGTCCAACCGTCCCGGGATAACCGACACCAAAAGCGACCGCGCGTCGGCACCTCCAAGACCCTCGACAACCAGCTCCGGAAGACCCGCGAACAGGTCGCCCTGCTCGCGTGCGGCGAACAACATCACCACCGACTCCGCCAGCAACCGTCGCGCCACGAACGCCACACACTGAGCCGATGCCCGGTCTAACCACTGCGCGTCATCGACCACGCACACGAGTGGACGCTCGTCCGCCACCTCCGAAAGGAGGCTCAACACGGCCAGCCCAACCAGAAAACGATCCGGCACCGGACCCGCGCGCAGCCCGAACGTCGTCAGAACAGCGTCGCGCTGCGGAACGGGAAGGCGATCGAGGCGATCGAGTACAGGCGCACACAACTGATGAAGCGCCGCGAACGCAAGCTCCATCTCCGACTCAACCCCAACCGCACCGAGAACTCTCAGATCCGACGCCGACGCGACCGCATAGTCAAGCAGCGCCGTCTTGCCAACTCCAGCCTCGCCTTCCACCACCAGCGCCCCACTGCGCCCAGCCCGCGCCCCATCGAGCAGACGATCGAGCACCGCGCACTCGTTTCGCCGACCGCGCAGCATCAGTCCCCAGGAGCTGAATGACCGCCAGCCATGAGCAGGGCGATCCTAGAACCAAACGATCCTCAAGGGAACCTCGTCGACCAGTTGGCGGTCGCCGCGCGCAAACTGGCGGGCGCCCGAGACCAGTGCGTGTGGCCGTCGGGCTGAACTCAGTCGCCTGGCGCAGCGCGGCGATAGGCCGAACTTGGCATCAGGACCCCTATGAAACTACGCTTGAGACATGAAGGGCGATCGAGTCGAAGTCGTGGTCGCAGCAGACGACGGTTCTCGCACCTACGAGATCGTCGCGACGCGGGCCGGGCGTCGGGTTGAGGTCACTACTGGCCGCGGCATCGTCGAGGTGGTCGAGGTCACGCGCAACGGCGAGCCGGTGCGTACCGCGAGATTCATGGCCAGCCGCGTCGTGGCTCTCGTAGAGCACCCGGCGAGCGAAGCGCGCGGCCCGCGAGAGCCGGCGGCGAATCAGGGCTCAAGTCGCTCCTGACCCACGGGAGTGATCAAGGTCGCCGTCATCGGGTCGCTGGCACAGATCCCCTCGCGCGCCGCACACGGCGATCCTCAAGCGGGCCGGAACCGCTGAATCACCGGGATCCGGCGATGACGCATCACCCGCGCGCTGGCGAGGATTCGACTGCGAATCATCGCGAACCCGTCCAGCTTCCCACGCCGACCGCCTGCTGAAGGAATGAGCTGTTCGAACGTTTCGGGCGCCTCATCGTCGCCCGTATTGGGATAGTCCGCACCCGCGCGACCGGTCATGCGGTGGTGCGAGAGAGGAGACAACGATGCATGCGATCACCGTCGACGAATACGGCGCGGCACCGGCACTGACGGAGCTGCCCGACCCGCACCCGGGGCCGCGCCAGGTGCTGATCAGGGTCGAGGCTGCCGGGATCAATCCAATGGACCAGTCGATGGCCGCCGGCGCGTGGAAAGAACTTATGCCGGGGAGCTTCCCGTTCGTTCTCGGCGCCGATCTGGCCGGGGTCGTCGAGACCGTCGGTGAGGGTGCGGGCAGGTTCCAGGCCGGCGAGAAAGTGTTCGGGCAGCTGTTGATCGCGCCGCTCGGCTCGGCCGGCACGTATGCGGAATACGTCGCCGTCGCCGAGGACGCGCCGCTTGCGCGGCTACCGGAGGGCCTCGAGCCGACGATCGCCGCGGCGCTGCCGACCGCCGGCGTGACCGCGATGCAGATCGTCGAAACGCTCGGGCAGCTCATGGAGAAGACCGTGCTGATGGTAGGCGCCGCCGGCGGCGTCGGCTCGTTCGCGATGCAGCTCGCCGCGCGGGCCGGCGGGCACGTGATCGCCGTCGCTCGCGCCGACGCCTCTGTCCGGATGCGTACCTATGGTGCGGCCGAGACGGTCGACCACACGGCGGTCTCGGTACCCGACGCTGTTCAGCAGACGCATTCCGACGGCATCGACGTCCTCGTCGATCTTGCGAGCGACGCCGACGGCTTCGCTGCGCTCGCGGCACTCGTACGCTCAGGCGGCACCGCTTTGACGACACGGTACTTCTCGGACACGGAAGCGCTCGCGTCGCGCGGAGTTGCCGGTGTCAACTTCCGCGTGGACATGTCGAGCGAGGCGTTGGCGCGGCTCGCTGACCTGGTCGTCACTGAAACGATCGTCGTGCCGCCGATCAAGTTCATCAAGCTCGAGGACGTGCCGACGCTGGACCCCAACAGGCACTCCGACGGAAAGACG
>DATNKY010000010.1:0-3181 GCA_035603155.1 Solirubrobacteraceae bacterium | reverse complement strand
ATTCTCGCTGCCCGCTGCGGCGGTTAGCGCGATCGCGGTCGCATCGCCGTCCTCGGTCCAACTCGACGCGCGCGTCGGCGCCGACGTCGGCGAGTGCCTGGGGCCGGCTGGGATCGCTTCCGGCGGCGACCATTTGTCCTGCGCCGAGCCGCCTGCGCGGCCGAGGTCGACATCGTGATCGATTGCCTGTGGGGCGAGCCCACCGCAGCGATCATGTTTTTTGCTCACCGAGCGGGCGGACGGCAGCCGGGCGCGGGATTGGATCCGGATTGGCGCTGTCGCGGGCCCGAGCATCGAGCTGCCGTCGGTCGCGCTTCGCTTAGCCAGTCTGCGGCTCCGGGGGGCAGCGGCCAGGCGCGGTGTCGAGCGAGGTGTATCTCGCCGAGCTTCCCTCGCTCGTCGACGAGATCGAGGCGGGCACGATCGGGATTCGGGCGAACACGTTCTCGCTCGCCGACGTCGACCGAGTCTGGACACGCCCAGACCTACCCGGTGAGCGGACCTTGCTGCTGCCGTAGCGAGGCAGCTGCGTCACCACCGTATAGCATTTGGTAGGTGACGGAGGTAGGCGGTTCTCTGCGCCATTCGCGATCTGAGGGGTTGACGCTTAGCGAGATCACCGCGGCGGTGATTGGGGGGCCAGAGGATCCGCAGCCGGCCGACCGAACCCCGGCCCCGGGCGATCTGCGGTTGGTGCAGGCGCTCGTCAACAGCTTTCACAACCTCGATACGCGACGCGACGAGTTCGAGTCCCCGGCCGGACTGGCCGATTGGCTTGTGAGGCGCGAGCTGCTCAACTCCGAGGAGCGTCTGACGCACGCGGATCTATCCCGCGTGATCGATGTCCGCGAGGGGATGCGCGCGCTGCTGTACGCGAACAACCACGAGCCGGCCGATGATCGCGCAATTGAGCGGATGAACCGCGCGCTGCGCAGCCCGGGTCTGGCGGTGCAGCTTGACCCCTCGCAGCCGCCCGATTTCAGGTCGGCTCGCCGGGACCTGGACTCGGCGCTGGCGTTGGTCGCGACGATCGTCGCCGTCGCACAGCTCGATGGTCGCTGGCCGCGGCTGAAAGCGTGCCCCGGCGCCCACTGCGGCTGGGTGTTCTACGACAACAGCCGCAACCAGGCCAGCGGCTGGTGTTCGATGCAGATCTGCGGGCAACGGGCCAAATCGCGCGCCTACCGGCGACGCACAGCGAGACGACCAACATCGTCGTGACCATCAGCGGGAGGCACCGCATGACCCCAATCACAGCAAGACTCCCGGTCGCTGCCGCCCTGTCCTGTGCCCTGTGTCTGGCGGCGTGCGGCTCTAGCTCGAGCTCGAACTCGACATCGAAGAAGGCGCCCGAGAGCCCCGCCGCCGAGAGCATTTCGATCCCGGTCTGCTACAGCGCCGCGAAGGCCGCCATGGCAGGTTTCCTTGGGGTCCAGGCCCAGCAGATCACCACCGCCGAGAAGACCGGCACGACCGGCAATCCCGAGTGCACCTATACGACCGGCAGCGGCCACCACACGATCAAGCTGCTCGCCGACGACTACACCGGCAACCAGCCCTACTTCATCCTCAGCCGCACGGCCGAGGAGGCCGCCCAGGTATTCGTTCCGACCCGCACAGTGGCCCCGCCGCAGACGATCAACATGGGCATCGGGGCCAACTGGTTTCCCGCCCGCGAGCAACTGATGGCGACCGACGGGCTCAAACTGATCACGACGACAGTCACCTGGAAAGGCGTCACGCAGAAGCACGGCCTCGCGCTCGCCAAGGCGTTCACCAAGCCCTACATCAAGGTCACCAAGAAGGGCAGGGCCGCAGCAAACGCCTACCCATAGCCCGGCACTAAGCCTCGCTCCCACACTTGCGCGGGGTCCAATCGATGCAAATCATCGCATGCGACCGATCCACAAACCTCTCGTTTCACAAAAGACCGGACACCCCCCGCCTCCCGCCGAAACGATCGGCACCGAGGCTTCCGCTCTCGGCCGCCGAACAGGACGTTGCAGAAGTGGAGAGCAACCGCCCGAAGTCGCCGGAGGCCTTCAGCGAACGCCGCCCGCCGGCGGTGGGAGCGATGCTCAGGAAACGAGCCCTTCACTTCGAGGCTCGATCAGAGCGGGCTTGGCGCACTGTTGGCCTTGCGGCTACGCTCGAACTGGGCTTTGGCGAGGAGTCAGAGTGGCAGGGCGCCACGAGGGCGCCAGGCGGGGCTCGGCTACCGGCGAGGCTGGTGTGTCTCTAGGACAGGATCCACGCGAGGATGCGCTCGTTCACGGCGCGGGGACGCTCGACGTGTAGGAAGTGACCGACGCCTTCGATGACCTCCATCC
Organism: Solirubrobacteraceae bacterium; assembly: GCA_035603155.1. Lineage (GTDB taxonomy): Bacteria > Actinomycetota > Thermoleophilia > Solirubrobacterales > Solirubrobacteraceae > Palsa-465. Next base: position 851 of record DATNKY010000010.1, on the reverse strand, counting down.
GGGAGTCCTGGGCGAGGTGGCTTTGGGCGTCGGCGACGAGCGCGAGGTCGATGCAGCCGTCGCGATCCCCGTGCAGGTAAAGCGTCGGTTGCGGCGCGGTCTTGAGCAGCGCTGCATGCTCGGCGGCGTAAACGTCGGGCGGCTCGTCCTCGTAGAGCCCGGGCTCGTCGGCTCGGTAGTAGCCGATCGCCGCTGACAGATGTCCCGCCGGGCGCAGGCACCGCTTCGCGTTGCGCAGGTCCTCGGTTGCGTCATAGCCGGGCGACCAGTCCTCCCAGAGCCGATCGAGGAACGCCATGTCGTCTGCGGCGATCACCGCTTCGGCGCGGGCGGTCTTCATGAAGAAGACATAGAAGAAGCGTCTCAGCTGCTGGTAGTCGCTGAAGATCCGGGCGTCGAGCGCGGCGGGCGGCACGGCAAGCGTCACCAGCTTGCGCCAGCGTTCGGGCGCGAGCGCGGCGGCGCCGTAGGCGGTCTCTGCTCCCCAATCGCTTCCGATCAGGACTGCCTGCTGATCACCACCGAGAGCATCGTGTAGCGCAACCGCGTCGGCGACGAGAGCGCCAAGCGCGTAGCAACCATCGACGGCAAGGGACGTCGGCGCATACCCGCGCATGAACGGAGCCACCGCGCGAAAGCCCGCTCGCGCCAGCTCCGGCAACAAGTGCCGCCAGCTATGCGCCGAGTCAGGAAACCCATGCAAGCACAGCGCCAACGGCCCGCTGCCCACCTCGAGCACCCCGAACTCGATCCCATTCGCCGTGACGCGCCCGCTACGCACGTTCCGTGCGCTCTGATTGACCGCCGACACCGCGCCAAACCTACCGGCTGCAGCGCGCCAGCTCCGGCCC